>JAAUSO010000133.1 GCA_012033205.1 Richelia sp. SL_2_1
AAAAACCAGTAAAAACAATTGGTGGCTTTGTAATCGCTGCTGGAAGCACTTGGCTAGCTATCAAAGATTATCAATACTTCCAGCAAATGACTACAGATAGCGCATATCAAATCAGCGCAGACATTCAGACTATTTATCAAGAAAGACCTTGGCTAGACCCTTGGTTATCAATTGGAATTGCAGCAGGAATAGTGCTTGGTTCTTTATTTATTATTAGCAGGAGATGAAGGAAGAGGGAAGAGGGAAGAAGTAATGAAGAAGGAAATTTGAGTAAAATTAATTCCTTTTTACCCTTCTAAATCATTACCAGGATTCTTTCTTTTAGAGAGGAAAGCATCCTCATTCATACCCGCAACGCCGGAATGTTTTCTATTCCTCATATCAAAACCTCTTCTTCCTCCTTCCTTCTAACTCCTTCCTTATTGATCAATGAGTAGAAATAGAATTGAACTAACTGCAATTGTTATATCAGCAGTTGTCGGTTTAACCGGCTTCTGCTTTTCTCATTCACGCCAACCTTACCCATTAGCACAAATACAATTCTGCCCTCGTTCTGCTAACAAAAAAGAGGACATATTATCTGATAAAAATAAAGCTAAAAAACTGAAATATTATGACTTAGAAAAAGCACAACAGAAACTAGATAATAAATACTGCCATCAACCAAGATATGTTCTTGCAGAAGAGTGGGATAAATATAACAGCTATGGCTCAATTATTCCATACATGGGTAGCACAATTAGCTTAGTAAAAACTATCCAGAGAGATAATCCTTATCAAATATACGGTAATGTTGCAACTGCATTGGGACTTTGGGGAATAAGTTTTACTTTACTAATTAGAGTTAATCGATTAAAAACAACCGACTACCAATTAGGAGAAGAAGAGAAAAGCACGGCTTACTTTAATTGGCAGCAACACAGACGTAAACGAGATATCAAACAACATTCCTGCTCATTACATACAGATATTTTAAAAGACGGCTTAACCCAGGAAGATAGAAGGCAAAGAAAAGAACTAGGGTTAACCGATGACGAAAACGAAGCTATCAAAAATCAACTTCAGCTAGAAGATTATCTCAAAGGTAGAGCCGTAAAACATTCCGACATGGACAAACAAATTGCATCTAATCTACTAGATAAACACAAAGCAGAGAAAGAAATAGATAAATTACTTTATAAAAAATCATCTCAACCGAACATTAGTCAACAAAGCGATAAACAGTTAGTTAACTCCCTAATAGAAGCCCTAAAATCCCATGAGGATGGCTGGTTATTTGATTTAATTAATTCTGTTAAACCCATATTTTTAATAGGAGATATGGGAAGCGCTAAAACCTCAATGGCTGTGAGCTTGGGGCTTATTCGAGAAAAGTTAGGACACAAAGTTCATCGGATTGCTGACAAACATCTTAATGGAGAAAATAGCGACAAATGGAACTTGTTAAAGCCCGAATGTAAGCATGATAATAATTCATCAATACTGGAAGCATTGCAAGACCAAATTGAACGCAGAAGTGAAAGAATTAACCAGCGTCCTGTTGAGAAAGAGCAATTTATCCTTGATGAATTTACCCAATTAGCAAAGATTTCAAAAGAAGCTAAAGAACTAATTCCTCTCTTTGTTACCTCCACCTATTCTGATACCAGAAAAGCTAAGGAATTGTTTATTGGTGTTACTCACTCCTTCACTAATGCATCATTTGGTGATGGCAACTACGAGCTTAGGGGTAGGGGATGGTTAATAGAAAAGTTTAGCGTAGATGGAGAGAAACCTATTCCTAGAGTTGTTATTAAATTTGGCATGAAAGATAAGGACGGTAACAACTTAGAAGATGTTGAAAAAACCTTACCTTCATGGTTCCGCCCCGAACTAATCCACGGTCATTTCAATGACTCCCCTATTAACTTTGAAAACTAACAGCCAAGTAAGGTTGTGCGCGTTATATAAACTTGGGTTAGATAAAAATATGCAGCTTTTTTTATCAGTTAAAGCTTTCAAATTTACTAAAGCATCAGCATAGAGAGCTAGATGTTTTTTCTCTCATTGCAATAGCAAGTTTAATAGAGGTTGAACTTCGTATCATTAGAAACTCAATTATTGATTATGAGATTAGAACCACTTTATCAACATTTCTGCGATAACGAGCCAAGCAAGAAGGAAAGCAGGACTTAATTTTACGTCAGCTAAATCGTCGCATTGGAGAAATATATTCATCATTAATTGAGCAAGTTAATGGTTTATCAATTGAACAATTAGAAAGCGATTGAGAAGCTTTATTAGACTTTTCGGAAGTTGCTGATAAGACCGCTTGGCTAAATCAATAAGAAGAATAACGAAATTAAAATAAGAAGACTCTCCTGAGTTCAATTCAGGAGAGTTTTAATTTTAATAACAAAAAGCCGTTTTTCTTTGACCCCAAATTTACTCATCCAATCCCGACTCGTATACAAGCTGTCTCACAGTACTGTAATCAATCAGCAAGGGCAACTTATGTGCCTAGATGCTTTCACAACAACACTTGACTTGCGTTTGCCCTGGTACACCACCGCGTTATAAGCTAACTATACACTGTATATTTCGATGTATAGACATGACGCAACCTGAACGAAAATTCGGGGTTATATCATCCGGTTAAGTAGAATCGTCTTGAATAGCGAATTAGAAAACATACCCATTGCGGAAGCAATGGAGAAATGCATCACCCGTCTTCTAATTGAAAATCTAAAATTAGCTTTTTTAAAAAAGCCTATTTGATTAAAAGCTAATTTAACAACTTTAGTTAATGATTTTTTGGTACTGAGCAAGTCAAGCACGTATATTTATAATATTTACAGCATGATGTTTCTCCGTACAAAAAACCTCTACGCACTTAAACTTATCAAGCATGACACTCTTAAAATCAGCTCTTTTTAAAAAGCTTATTTTATTTAAAGCTAAATTTAGCTTTTTAGCTTTAAATATAAAAACAATTGGCATCAAAACTTGTAAAGCAGTCACAGTAATACTTGAAGGGCGGATTAGCACGCTGTCTTATGGCAACCTTCGATGATTTTTAAGCGGACTTTCCTGCATGAGTAGTTCAGTTCAAACTTCAAGCAGTCAAAACATCAAAACACAACAATAATAAAATTAGCCTTAGCTAAAAAGCTAATTGTATACAATTAGACACTAAAATTATATCGCTATCAGGCTTTAATAAAAAGCTAAATTGCTAAAAAGCTAAATTTATCTTTTTAGCAATTGACAAAATGATTAAATGATTATAAATTAAAAAGCTAATTTTATAAATGTATATATGCTAACAATTACCATCGCCAGCCTCAGTGGCGGACAGGGGAAAACAACAACCGCCTTATTTCTGGGTCGGCTACTATCACGGCAGGGATATCCTACATTAATGGTTGATGCTGACCCCCAACACAACCTCACCACCTATCTGGGATTTGAATTAGAACCCAAAGAACCCACATTGCTGGAGTTTATTAAAAAGACAGTAGAAACAGAAGATTGCATCTACTCAACCACCTATAATGACAACTTATTTTTAATCCCCTCCGACGACCAACTAGATACCGTCCAAGACTATTTATCAAATAGTGGAGTTGGTGCAACCCTACTCAAACGTAGATTAGAAGCAATTGACAAAATCTTCAAAATCTGCATTATCGATGCTCCACCACAGCGATCGCAAATTTGTTTAACAGTCATCGGCGCGGCGGATGTATTGCTCATTCCCGCAGAAGCATCGGTAAAAGGTTACGGTTCCTTGGTGCGGACATTAGATTTACTCAACGGATTGCAAGATGTTGGCGCAACTAACGCTCAAGTTTTAGGAGTATTACCATTTCGGGACCGCTGGTTTGGTAAAACCCAAGCGCAGGAAAGTCGAGCAGCTGTAGAAGGGATGCGCGACGAAGTAACCGAAGACTTGATTTTACCTTCCATCCGCGAATCGGAACGCTACAAACAAGCCATCAACAAACGTACAACCTTGGGTGAGTTGGGATACACAGAACTAGAATATCCCTTTGAAATCTTAACCGAGAAAATTAGTAAGTTAATTGGGAGTAAATAGCAAATGTCAGAAACAGAAAAGAATAACGTACTCAACCAACTACGTAACAAACGCAACCGTAAAAGCGTTCCTCCAAGACAAGATGCGCTCGTTCCTAAACCATCTGTTGAAGCGCAAGCAGTATCATCAGAAACACCCAAATCTGAAGAGCGCTCCGAGCCGACGAATACTCTTGAGACGGAAGTACTTTCTTATAATCAACATATTGATCGGGAAGCATCACAACCAACGACAAGAGAACAAGAACAAGAACACCTTGACGACACCATAACCGCAACATCAAAGGACGACAGTATTACAGAACTCAAAGCCGAATTAGAAAAATATCCCCAAACCAAAAGACATTCGGCAATCGTTTTAGAAAAAGACCTCTCGCAACAGCTAACCCAGTTTTGCAAAGAACGGGGTATCACTGTAGAAACCTTTCTAGAAGCTGCTTGGACGGTTGTTAATTCAGATGATGCGCTTGTAAAAGAAATCACTACAGAAGCCAAACGTAGATACGACCAACGCAAGCGGGTTGGTCAAATTAAACGACTGATAACCATGTTAGGTAATTCCTACTCTTAATGCAGGTTTCCATGACCCTTAACACTCAGAAAGAAGATTTTAGTTACGCTTATGTATACGCCGTCGCTGCAACAGTAGGTTATTCCTTACAAGCAGCCACACGGCGCTTAGATGACAGCGGTATCGATGCCACAATTACCGTACCGGGTAAAATGAATTCCAAGCGTTTACCTCGGTTCGATGCACAAATTAAATCGACATCCCAAGATATTCTCCAAGAAAAATCAATAAAATATAGATTAAGTACCAAAAATTACGACGAACTCCGAGATATTGACCCCTTCGTACCACAACTATTAATAGTTGTCTTGCTACCATCCAACCTTAACGACTGGGTATTTCAAACAGAAGAATCCCTATGCCTAAAACGCTGTGGTTACTGGCTATCGTTACGTGGACAACCACCAGTTGTAAACCAAACAACCATCACCCTTGAAATTCCGCGTCAAAATATATTTAGCCCCGACGCACTAAAAACCATAATGGAACGCATCGCCGTTGGAGAACCTCTATGATAGCTATCGAACCCCATGTTGAAAAATTTCAATATATCGACCCCCACCAAGTAGAAACCTACTTAATCGCACATGGCTGGGTGCAACAGCAACAAACCGGCGATAAAGCTTCCATTTGGCTACTGGACGGCTTTGAAATCCTACTTCCCCTCAAACCGGAGATTATCGACTTTTCACGTCGCATGGGAGAAGTAGTAGAAACTCTTGCACTAAAAGAAAACCGTTCCCAAATTGAAATCTTTAGCGACCTAATTACAAACGCACCCAACACCACTATTCAAGGAGTTGTAACCCAAATCGCCACCCCCAACGCCGATAATTTAAGTGGGGAAGTTACACTCCTGGGCGTAATTGTTGACAAATTGCGTCCCATTTACACAGAACTAACCGATCGCAACTACATCCTGGCACTAAAAGCGTATCAAGAACGCCTTCCCATTTACTGCACGGGTGATTTAATCAAGGATAACAATACATTTGTTCTGAAAAATCCGCACCATTTGAGCCTCGACAACACAAACGGGCATCCCAACTTAAAATCGAATCCGAGCAGCCATTAAATCATACTTTCACCCCTTTCTGGATGTCTCACTCTGCCGGTCCGCAGCCCAACCGCATCAATCAAACCAAATCCGCCAGCACATTACTCACCTGCAACTGATGCTGCTGCCGATTATCATCGTAAATCATCAACGTCTCCAACTTACTGTGGCGACTTAACTTCTGCACCTCCCGCACGCTCTGCCCCGCATCTAACGCCGCCGTAATCGCACTATGCCTGATTCTATGGGGACTTAACGGCTTATCAATATTTGCCTTCTTCCCCCTCGTCCTTACCATTTTGGCAATCCCCCCATCCGTGAGAGGATGCCCTGGCGTATTCAAATCCAACGCCACAAACAACGCTTCCGTTGTTGATGCCAACCCCCTAAACGCCAACCACAGGGACATCGCTTCCCTAGTCTTGGGAGTCAAATCCAATGGCTGCTTCTGACTTCCGCGCCCCTTCCCCAACACCCACAACTTACTATTGCGACGGTCAAAATCGCCCATTGTCAACGCCGCGATTTCCCCTCGCCTTAACGCCAAATCCCAAAGCAACCGCAGAATTGCATAATCCCTCACCCCCTTCGCCGTAGTCGGGTCGCAAGTATAAAGTATTTGCTTGAACTCAGACGGTGTAATCCCACTCGTATCCCTATATTTAATAACCGTCTCCCCTCTTATATCCTCCAACGTATAGTTGCACACCCCCAACAACCGCCCCTTGTGCGTCAACGCCCGTAACGCCGACAACCGCCGATTTACCGTTGCCTCAGACAATCCCTGCTTAATCATCGCCGCCTTATACCGCATCACATTCTCAAACGCAACTGCCTGGGACAAAGCTAAAAATCGCACCACATACTCCGCACTATTATCCACCCCAAACATCGTCCTAAAGAAATGCTTAATATCCCGGTCATAAGCCCTACGAGTCGATTCACTGCGCTTATCCGCCAATAACATTGCCAACACATCAGGCGCTTGCCACCAAGAAATTACTGGAGGCAGAGTCTCATTACTTACTTTTACAATCCGACCGGGCATAACTTGTAGATGACGATAATAGTCATTTACGTTACCTTATACCTCGAAATGGGGCTATATTGGTGAAAAATAAAGCGTAGCTAATTTGTTTTTATAAAACAATTGGAAAAAAGTCCGTTTAGACCCACGAGACTATAATACTTCTTGCTGCCAGCAGGAGTCGAGATGCCTCTTTCGCACGGGATATTGCGTTGCTGCCAATATCTGTTGAAATAAGATATCAGTCCTGTCCGAGGTATCCCTGATATCTGTAAGCACAATAAGAGAACAGTAAAAACCCATGCTGTTTAGTAATTAAAGTGCCTGCGCTGTGCCTGCAACGAGCAACAAGCGGGCAATACGCCGAACATCAAGTATCTACCTTCTTGGTTCCTCGATTTTCTGTTATCTCCCTACAATCAACCAAAAAGTTTACCTATCTCAGTAGCCGTCGCTTTTCCTTCAATCAAACTGGAATTCGGAGCCTCAATTTCACGGGGTGATTCTTCTTTATTTACCTGGGAATTCATATCAACCCCATTACCACCAGTACTTACAATTGGTGTAGCAACGGCATATACTGCATCCAAACCCAAAGCCAGCGCCATAATACCAAAGTGCTTGTCCGCCATATCTCGCGCTATCAAAAAAGCAGAACGCAGCTTCTCCGTATTACACTGACTATTTTTTTTACTAGCGTATGGCAGAAAAGCCATTACCAAAATTTCTCCTATTCGCCGAGTCGCTTCTTCTTTATCCAAACTATTGAGATAATCAGCCACGGAAGCAAGGGGTGTTCCTTCGTAGGGTTGGAGACGCAAACTCAAACTTTTACGTATCCTTTTAGTTTTTAGCATTTTCTGCCTCTCTAACAATATCTTTTAACTGGTCAAACATTCCAAAACAGTCAATTAAACGAATTGATTGATGTTTCCTAACCTTCCAATGAAATTCAAAAATATTTTCAATTTGTTTTTGGATATCTTCAACCCAAATTAAATCCGCATGGTCAAGAGAATTCCTGCCGTAATAAGTATCTGTTCTTTCTCCACTTTTCCTTTTTGTATAACCATAACCATCGTTTCTAGAACCTCTGCAATTAAAATATTCTTCTAATTCCGGTTCTAAAAATTCCGCAGCCCCTCCACCAATAATTACCTCAGAAGGCATAGAAAATATATTTTTATCCAACCATTTCTTGATTTGATTCCAATAAGTAGGTATCGCTAGTTTTATCGAAAAGACTATATCTTCTATTTCTGATGCTCTCAAGGTTTCATCTTTAGCTGTTGCTAATGCTGCAATCGCTTTACTTTCTTCCCATTTGGGATGAACGGTACATTCGTTATGGTAAATATGGTGTTTGGAGTAATCAATAGTTTCAAAGATGGAGGCTGCTAATTTATCTCGTTCCAAGCCGCTTACTCTTCTACAAACATCATCTAATAATGTGATAAAACCCAACAGTGGACTATCACCCTGTTTGATAGCACCTGAATCAAAATAAATTGCTGTCACGTTACGGTGTCCAAACATTAATACAGCGACTTTGTTCTTTTGCAACCAATCCAAACCTTTTTGTTTGATGCGGATTGCAGCTAAACCCCCACCTTCCGGACGACATTCAAAAGCACACAAATTAACGTTCCAAGATTGTCCGCGAAACTTGAGGCTTCTAAGCATCAATTCCAACTGTTCTTGAAACCGCTTGCGGTCGTTGTATTCGTTCCAGGGAAGCAATAACCCGATATACAGATTAATATAGAGCGATTGCGATTCTGCATTTTTTCTGCGTTTGGGCTTGATATCATGCTTTGACAAGATGACACCAATTGCAGCCAGCACCTTGTACAAAGCGTTTTCATATTTACGTTCCAAAATTCTATCTTGGGGTGCAAACTCTGACGTAAAATCTCCCACTACAAAGATGTTACCTTTCCACTCCACCCAAGCTTGTTGCTCGTCCGAGGGAGCGCCAATCCATCCCAACTGGTCGTAATAGCGCTTCAGATCGGACTTGGTAATTTGTTCGACACCGGGGGACATGAGTAAACATAATGGTTTATCCCAACCTGGAAATTGATAAATAATCTTGGTTTGGGAACCACCAACATCAACCGATAAAAAAATATTGCACGTTTTTGTCATAAAAAATATTGACCTTGATAATTATTGTCGGGAGATATGAAAGAAGGAAATACTGCCCATTTGAAGAAGGAATTATTTTTACAGAGACTTGAAAGAAGGAAATATTGAAGGTATTTGAAGGAATTATTTTTGGGTTTAAAACCTCACCCGTATATATTTATCGAGGGTCAAGTTGGATTCCCCTAAAAAATATTACTATTTCTCCATTTTTTATAAATAAATTATTCAAAAAGCAACCTAATTTTTACTAAAAATGGATATATTTTTGAAGTTATTTTTCTCCTTATAGTTAACAGCACAGTAATTACCCAAAAATCCCGTTATGGCAGTGCCATAACTATTTAATTAATCTTAAAAAACAGTATAGCAACTGTGCATAGACTGTGACATTCAGCACTTTTACCTATACAAATAGACATATTAATGTAAATATAAAAAGTGTAGTAGTTACACCTTTCTATTAATTGCTCTTTCATCCTATGATTCCATTTTTTCTAACAATATTTCCTCGTTAAATTCGCCCACGTTTTTGTATTTTTGCGCTAGTTTATTCATATGCAGCGAGCGGGTTTAACGCCAGCCATGTTGCCTTTCTACGCTGTACGCGCAGAACGTCCCTGTGGGACGACGGCAACGGCTGGTTCCTGCGGAAGGCGATAGCACAGATGGGTTATCTGTTATGAGTAGCAAGACTAAAAGAGGCGATGGTGTCGCTCGTAAAATCACACATCCGGTACGATTTGCTCACGATGAGTACGAACAATTAAAGGTAAAAGCCTACAATGCGCGAGTATCGTTGACGGAATTTATTCGTCGTGCGGCACTCAGACGGCAAGTTGTGGAACCACCACCACCCCCGCAATTAAATTGGAAATTGTATGAGGAATTAAATTCTATTGGGGTAAATCTAAATCAAATCGCTAAGGCTGTTAATCGAGCAGTTAAATCGGGGAAGGGGGCAAATGTTGATGTTGAGCGATTACAGAATTTGGTTACGAAGTTAAATGCTTCTATCCGAGAAACTCAAATGCAGTTGTTGGAATGCGGGGTTACGGATGATGACTCCTTTATAGTTTTGGAGAAGTAGCGAGTGATTGCAAACCAATTAAAAAACCGCAGCTTCCGCTCCACTCTAGAATACGCGCTGGAGAAAGAAGAAGCCTTTATTATTGACAGCAATATGGGTGGGTACAATCCCCGACAATTAGCTAAAGAATTTGGTGCAGCTAGAAGAATGCGACCGAACTTCCAACGCGCTTGCGGTCACATAATTTTGTCCCTACCCCACCGCGAAGCTTCTCACCCTATGGGGGAATACCACGAACATCTAGATGATGAGAAATACGCTCTAATTGCTAGGCGCTGGTTAAAAGAAATGCAGTTCTTGGGTGATGGTTTGCACAAAAGTCAGTACGTAATTGCCCGTCATCAAGATACCGATCACGAACACATTCATATAATCGCCAGCCGCATTCGTATGGATGGGTCAGTTGTACCCGATTCTTGGGACTACCGCCGCAGTGAAGTGGTAGTGCGACAATTAGAGCAAGAATTTGGGTTGGAACCAACACGCTGTAGTAACGAACGGGTGGCACAGAAGGTTAAACAGAAACATGGTATTGAAACAACTGTTGGGGAACGTAGCGCCCAAACCAAAAAACAGAAGCACCATTTTAGTGGTAAACCACCTGTCAAACAATTACTAGCCGACGCTATTGATGAAGCAACTTTCGACCAACCAACAGTTACCGAATTAATTGCTCGACTCCAACAACAAGATATAACCGTACACCCCAGCTTTAGCACGAAGGGGAAATTTAAAGAGGCGATCGCATTTTCTATGAATGGGGTAAAGATGGCTGGTTGGAAACTGGGTAAGGCTTACAGCTTTCCCGGACTGCTTCAACGAAAAGGTGTTGATTACAACTCAGAACGCGATATACCAGCATTGAAAGCAGCACGAGATGGGCAATTAGTCAAACTGCCTGTGCAAGTACACGATTCGTCAGATGACTCTTCAAGTAATCTTAATGAAAATAATCAACAACAAATTCTTGATAAGGAACCAAACGCCACCCAGGAAAATAATTTTATTCAGCAGGAATACGCTGCGGAGATTGCTCCTACCATCCGACAGTTTTGGGTTCTGAATAAACAGCCCCAATGTATCAAAGGTAAGCATTACAGCATTAAATTAGAAGAAGGGATATTGACGCTCACGCGCAAAAATGGGAAAAAAATTGCTGACATTCCTACCGATCACAGTACGCCACCACAAGGATTTGATTTGAATGAATCCGATATAGAAAGATTTTTGGAATTACAACGGCTAATCAACAACCATAAATCCCAAACAAAACATTCATATAGTAAGGGATTGGAACGTTAGGCTGATAGTTACACAACCCCCCAACTGGAACCACTGCGTTAAATCAGGCGGGGGTGCCACTGCCATCAATATTACTCGTGAGAAATCGAGTTACTGAGCGGCAGCGCCACCCCTTCGCTCTCGCCGCCTGATTTTTCCAGTTGGGGTAAATTACGGAGCCGGAGCGGCGTTTTATAGATTGAAGCGTTAATCAGTATATAGGTATTCTTTAAAAATCAACACTGCTTGTTTTCAATATGACAATCACAAATATATGTTGTATGGTAGGAAATTAGTTATTTATACGTATAAGTATTGATGATTGCAGTAACAATATATAAATTATATAAATATAAATTATCTAAACTCTATAACAAGCGAACAGCACTTAAAGAGAAGCACCATTACGTATTTCATACATAGCGCAACAGTATACAATTATGGTTGTCACAAGTAGCAAACCTACCTTAAATAAAGTTGAAACTGCCTCCAATTCCCCAGCTTTAGAGATAAATTGCTCTCAACAATTTGTGGAATGGTTACACACTGAGCAAATAAGTTTAGCTTTTACTACCTATCAAACTAATCGTTTAATATTGCTAGGGGTTGGTCAAAACGGAAGATTTTCTGGGTTTGAGCGCAATTTTAACCGAGCTATGGGGCTGTATACCGTTGATTCTGAGCGCCTCTTTCTCAGTACCAAGTATCAGTTATGGCAGTTTGATAACGTACTTTCTCCAGGACAGAACTATCAAGGTTACGATAAACTTTACGTTCCCCGCACTGGTTACACTACGGGAGATTTGGATATCCACGATGTTGCGATTGATTCGGGAGGGCGGATAGTTTTTGTCAGTACCTTACTCAATTGTTTGGCGACAGTAAGCGAACGCAATAGCTGTACGCCGTTGTGGAAGCCATCTTTTATTTCTAAAGTGGTAAATGAAGATTGCTGTCACCTGAATGGGATGGCAATGGTGGATGGCAAACCCCGCTATGTAACGGCAGTGGCTCAAACCGATGTGAAGGATGCTTGGCGAGAAAAGCGTCGCGATGGAGGGTGTGTAATTGATGTTACTAATAATGAAATTATTTTATCTGGATTATCAATGCCTCATTCGCCCCGGTTTTACCAAGGTAAATTGTGGTTGATGAATTCGGGAACTGGGGAGTTTGGTTATGTCGATTTTCCGAGGGGAAGCTTTGAAGTTGTAGCCTTTTGTCCCGGTTATTTGCGCGGGTTGGCATTTTGGAAGCAGTGGGCGATTATTGGGTTATCCAAGCCGCGAGGGGAAGATAAAACTTTTTCTGGGTTAGCGTTAGATGAAAGGTTGACGGATTTTGGAGAAGAAGCCCGTTGTGGATTGATGGTAGTTGATATAAATACTGGCGAAATCGTTCACTCGGTTTCCGTGTCTGGGGTAATTAGAGAATTATACGATGTACAAATATTACATAGGGTTAGGCGACCAATGGCGTTGGGTTTCCAGAATGATGAAATTAGCACTTTGCTGACGTTGGATTCGATGAGTGAGTTGTAATCAGTTTAAAGTTGTTTAATATTTCGATTCATGCATCCTTCCATCTCTATTGTCATTACGGTATACAATCGCTCGCGTTACCTGGGAACTGCTATAGAAAGCGTTCTCAATCAAACGAGACGCGATTTTGAACTAATTATTTGGGATGATGCAAGTACTGATGATTCTTTAGACATTGCTTATCAGTATGCCGAACGGGATAAACGTATATCTGTAATCGCTGCTGAACAAAATACGGGCTTTCCTCCAGCCATCAAAGCCGCAGTTGCAGCTACTACAGGAGATTATATCGGGTGGATAGACAGCGATGATGTGCTTGCTCCCACTGCAATTGAAGAAACAAGCTTGATTCTTAATAATTATCCGCAAGTGGGACTTGTCTACACCGACTACGAATTAATGGATTCGGAGGGCAATCTTCATGGGCTGGGACCACGATGTCAAATTCCTTACTCTAAGGAAGGTTTATTAGTAGATTTGATGACCTTTCATTTTCGTTTAATTCGCCGCAGCGTTTATGATGCTGTTGGTGGTATAGACGATAGCTTTGCTTCTGGTGAGGATTACGATTTATGTTTGAAACTATCTGAAGTCACCGAAGTTTACCATATTGCCAAACCCCTTTATTATTATCGTCGTCATTCGGGCAATGTTACCAACGATAATTTGAAAAATATTTATTGGGCGCAAAAAGCAATTAATGATGCGCTCATACGGCGGGGATTAGACGAAGATTACGAACTGGATACTCATCTTACTGCTTTTTTTAGTATCAAGCCTAAGCTGAAAAAGGCAGGGGGTATAGTGCAGGAAGGAGAAGGGGAAAGCCACTCCGATAATCAGTTTCAAGGAAACATATTAAATTCGGCAATTCCGGAGCCAGTAAAAGATGAGAAAAAATCTCCTTTGGTTTCCATCATTATTCCCTGCTATAACCCAGGTGAGATGTTTGAGCGTTGTTTGCGTTCGTGTTTCGAGCAAACCTACTCTAATATAGAAATTATCATTGTCGATAACAATTCAACTGACGGCGCGATCGCAATTGCTCGTCAGATGGCAGCTACTACTTCTTATCGCGTCATCTTTACAAAATGTCACGCTCAAGGACAAAATCATGCTTTCAACCACGGGTTTACCTTGGCAACTGGCGATTATATTCAATGGTTGGATGCTGATGACTCTTTAATGTCCAATAAAATTGCATTGCAAGTAGCAGCATTAGAGCAAAATCCCAATTTTGATATTGCTTATGGAGATTGGGAATATTGTTTTTATCAATCTGATGTGGAGAAAGGGGAAAATCCGCAACACATAATTCCTCAAAAAAGATGCCAACATCGATTCGGCTTTACTTCGCGACAATATGACGATTATTTGTTACAAACTCTATCCCACAACTGGCAACCTCCTCTCTCGTACTTGCTGCGTCGGGCTTCGGCAGCTAAGTTGCAAGAATTATTTGCTTGGAATCCACAAACTTTTCTAGCTACAGACCGAGAATACTATACCATCGCTGCAATTATTGGCTTACAGTTTCTCTACGTACCCAATGCGAAAGTACGTTACAACTTTTGGTCGCCCACCCAAAACAGCCGTAAAGTATCTTATTCATGGCGTACAGAATGCTACAAAAAAATGTATCTCCGCTTCCAGGAAATCGCTTCATTTCAACCAGCAGAAAGAATTACTAAGCAACATTGGTTTCTACTCAAACAAAATTGGGATTTGTGGAAATTAGCACCAGTCACACTGATGCAAAAAACTCCGGATAGCTTCTTTTTAATCGACCGTTATACCCAATCTGGAATAACCATTAATATTGCAGTTGCAAGGGTTATCAGTGCATTGCATAAAATCAATACGGTTTGTACCTTAGAAGACCATGCTCATAGAATTGTACATCTAATGGCACAACATATTGTGCTTTCTCATAAAATTGATAGCTATGACAAAATTGTAGAGGAGCTATCAAAATGGGTGGGAACTGAATATTCCTCAAATCATGATAGATTAACTTGGAAACAGCCGCAGTTGGATATTAAAAATGCATCTTCCAATGAGTTGAGAAGCAATGATAAGGAGCAATTACAGGCTTTAATTAATACGATTCCTTGGTTTGCTCCAATATTTGAACGACAAAGGTTAGCAGTTTTTTACACTTTAGACAAACTACGCAATGCCGGAATGCTTGTTCAACATACATCCGTACAATCTAGCTTGAATTTATTAGCGCTGTAGATTATTTTAATATCAAGTATCGTTAATAGTAGTAGTGCAGTTTTTTTAATTAGAAGAAGATTAAAATGTAGATAATCAATATTTCTCCTTTCCTCGACTAGCTGGTTATTAAATCTACATATAGGAGCGATAATTCGGGCGCGATAATAATTATGCATATTGAAAAGTTACACATCCAAAACTTTAGAGGATTTGAAGAAATAACGCTCAACTTTCCGAAATCTAACACAGCCGTATTTATTGGTATAAATGGTGCGGGTAAGTCATCAATTTTAGACTGTATAGCGATTATGTTAGCTCAGTTTGTCGCTGAACTTCGCAATGAAGTAGCAGATATTGAGTTATCGGAAAATGATATTAAGATTAATTCTCAGTCTACCGTCAATAATATAACTATTTTAATAGGAGATGCAGAAAGAATCTCCTGGGAAATGATTGAAGAAGGTTTACATCAACAAAATCATAGTAAATTTGACGAAATTGAAAATTATATTCAACATCTCCAAGAAAATTTAGAATCTCAACCGGATTTAAACTTACCCGTGATGGTTTACTATCAAACTCATCGCATGGTTTTGAAAAATCCTTATACTTTTAGTCTCAAAAAGAATAAACAAGAGAAATATTATCAATTTTTTGCTTATCAAAAAGCTTTTTCTAGTGAGATTAATAATTTTCAAGATTTTTTTGATTGGTTTAAAGAAGAAGAAGACTATGAAAATGAAATTCGCTTAAGGGAAAATGCCGATTATAGAAATCCTAGATTGTCAATTATCAGGGGAGCTATTACCAATTTTTTTAATAATTTTTATCAGAATAGTTTTTCTAACCTAAGAGTAGTTAGATCAATATCAGAAAGGTTTATGAGAAACTCCGGTAAACCTTCATTAACAATTACTAAAAATAATCAAGATTTCAAAATCGAGCAACTGTCTGACGGTGAGAAAATGTTATTAATGCTAGTCACCGATTTAGCGAGAAGATTGGCAATTGCTAATCCTAACTCCCGGAATGCATTGCTCAACGGTGAAGGAATAGTTTTAATTGACGAAATTGACCTGCATTTACATCCCCAATGGCAAAGGAGCGTTATTCCCAGTTTGACGCAAACGTTTCCCAATTGTCAATTTATCGTCACCACTCACTCACCACAAGTATTAAGCGAAGTTAAAAGAGAAAATGTATTTATTATAGAGAATTATCAAATAGTCGAGAATACACCTCATACTTATGGTAAAGATAGTAATTCTATTTTATATGAATTAATGGATGTAAAAGAAAGACCAGAAACAGTACAAAATCAAATAAATAATTGTTTAAGACTAATAGATAATGGTCAAATAGAAACAGCGAAGTCAGCTTTAAATGAATTATCTAATTTGCTGGGAGAAAATGATTCGGAAGTAGTTAGAGCTAATACACTTATTGGTTTCTTAGGAGAATAATCGGCTTAATTAATCAGATGAAGCAAATTATCAAAAATCAGGAGCCAAAATCATTACTGGAACATCGCTTACAACCGTTTGCAGATTATGGCAATTATCCTCAGAAGGAAGAATTAAGGGATTCGCTACTAACAGAGCAAGGACATATTTGTTGTTATTGTATGCAACGGATTAAGCAAGATAAAATGAAAATTGAGCATTGGCGTTCCCAGGATGAATATCCAGATTTCCAATTAGATTATAATAACTTACTTGGTGCTTGTGAAGGTGGTCAAGGTTCACCAAAGCATTTACAACATTGCGATACTAAAAAAGGTAATGAAAAACTAACTATAAATCCTACGGATAATCTTAAAAATTGCGAAGATTTAATTAAATATCTCCCCAACGGAATCATCTATTCAGAAGATACAGCTATAGATAATGAATTAAATGAAGTATTAAATTTGAATATGCAAACTTTGGTCAATAATCGTAAAGTAGTCCTAGACATTTTTATTCAACAGTTAAAAAGCGAACAACCTTACGGGGATTGGACAGTAGCGATGTTAAATAGAAAAATTCAGGAATGGAGTAATAAACAAAAAGATGAAAAATATAAACCTTACTGTCAAATAGCTATTTACTATCTAAAAATAAATTATCAAAGCTCTAATGAGAATAAATATTATCGAATTGTACTACGTTTCTATAAATAAGTATTTATTTTAATTAGGCAATAATTTCAATTGAAGTTTTCTGCTTCAATAGTCAATTTCTTCCTTCTTCCCTCTAACTTCTTTATTCTCAATAATTCGTGCAGTTGCTTGTGGTTTGACTTTCCGTTTAAGATGATAGCGACCAATAATTTCTACATCTATTTCATAGTCGGATGCCATTCCCCGACGCTGTAATGCTCTATTAATTGCTTCTTGGCAGCTGTAAATTAGTTCTACGCGCTTTTGAGAAGATATGCAGCCCGAATGCTTGCGGTGGTAATATAGGGGACGGTTGAGATGATGCACTTGTGTAATTTCCGATAGTCTCAAGCATAAATCGTAATCTTGAGCAAGTCCAGATTCTGAATCAATTCCACCTGCTTGTTTAAACACTTCCTTACGCATTAGTCGGAAGTGGAAAGTCATAAAGTCAACGAGTAGTCTATCTGGGGAATATGGGATTTGACAGCGCTTTCCTTTACCCAGCATTTTATTTTTTTCATTAATTACTAAATAATCGGTATAAACTAGTCCGCAAAGGGGATTGTTATCTAAAACGGCTGCGGTTTCCTCAATTGCGGTTGGTGCTAAGATATCGTCGCTATCTATCCACCCGGTATAAATTCCTTCGGTAAATGAAAATGCGCCTTGTAGTGCAAGGGTTTGTCCTTGGTGTTTTGCTGCAACTACTTTGATTCGTTTGTCTTTCTTTGCGTAAATATTAGCAATATCTACTGAGTTGTCGGTTGAACCATCATCCCAAATTATTAATTCAAAGTCAGTCAGTGTTTGTTTGAGGACGCTTTCTATGGCTGCACTGAGATAATCCGAGCGGTTGTAAACGGGGATGACTATGGAGATTTTTGGGTGCATGAAGTCATTCGATTTTGGATTTTAACAACGGATGCGTTTCTTTTAGATTTTAGATTTTGGATTGTGTAGTTTGTCTTTTTGAATTTATGCGGAAGTTGGTTAAGAATAATACAAATAATAGGGTATTGTCACTATTTTAAATTTGTCCGAGTCAGGAATTATTTTTTTATTCGGCTAACATTATTACCTTTGAGAAATGACATTGCACCAAAAGCTGCAAATGCCAATAAACCAACTACAGAAGAAGATTCGGGAATACTTTTAGCTACCTTACCACCGTTAATATAATATTGCGCTTTCTCCCAAACTGCTGCACCAACCTTACGTCCCAATACCCTACCGTTGATATCCCCATCCTGAAAGTGAATACCTCCGTAAAGTCGGGAAATTCCCGCTTCATCCGCAGCACTCGTAAAGGTATCCCAGCAAAGTTTTATAGAGTTGCTTGGTGTATGGGTTTCAAAGGTGGAGGTGTTGGATAATTGGGTATGACAAGCACCTAATTCATCGCTGTTTGTAAATCGTTTGAGAATTTCCGCACTAGCTGCGCTAAAGGTGCTGTGTCCCGATACGTATTCGGCAAAAGGAGGGGTAATAAAGGTACTTTTTTGGTAGGGTAGCCAAGTTGTACCATCTATCCATTGAGAACCTCGATCGGGACCTGCCCAAGTATAAATTTCTTGTACGTTGGTTTGGGGATTGGTACGGACTA
>JAAUSO010000022.1 GCA_012033205.1 Richelia sp. SL_2_1
TTATTTACGATAGTTATTTTTTCCAATTTTGCGGGGATAAGTTAATTTTAACCTACAATAAAATCCCTTTTCCATATTCAGTATTCATACATAAATAATTAGAAAAACCATGACGAAAAACCATGACAAAGACCATGATAAAAGACCAGCGCAAACGTGGTGTCCGAGCAACTGATAACGGACTTAAAAAAATCGTAGAAGCGAAGGCTACTCGATTAGGTGGTGGTAAACGCTTAACTATTGAAAAATTAGCGGAAGAGTCTAATGTAAGCGAACAAACAGTCAAACGCTTTTTAAAAGGTTTACGTATCGATCAAGATTACGCAATGGTTATCGTGAAAGCACTGAATTTAGAATATAAAGACATCATTGAAGATAAATAAGGAGCATCCTAATGCAGAGAAACAAATATTTTACTCGACTTTTTCTAAGGATGCGGCTATCAACGCAAAGCCCCCTCTGTAGTCTACAAACTTTCTTAGTTCAATGGGCATAATGAATTTTATTTTTCTGGTCAAAAGTATCAATTTAAGCATTTTAATATAGGAATCCTAATTGATTTTTGTTAGCGTTAGCCGAGCGTATCCGACAGGACATTCAATATTCAAACTGGATTCCTATATTTAAATTGATGCTTGAAAACAGAACATAATTAGCCAATCGAGGATAAATAAATGGAAGGTGAAAACAACATGGAACAATTGAATTTTCAAAATGAAATTGAGACGGTTTTAAGACAAGCTAGAAAAGAACGCGGTCATGTAAATATTCTAATTGCTGGGCGTACTGGCGTGGGAAAAAGCACTCTCATCAATAGTGTTTTTCAAGGTGATTTTGCTGAGACTGGACAAGGAAAACCAGTCACAACAGGTACAACAAAAATAACAAAAGAAAATATTCCACTATCAATTTATGATACTCGTGGACTGGAAATGAAAGATTATAAAGAAACTGTGCAAGAATTAAAAGACTTAATTAAAAAATTAAGCACTAATGACCCTAATGACCATATTCATGCAGCCTGGGTGTGTATTGCTGAACCATCTGCCCGGATCGAAGTAGCAGAACAAGACCTTGTAAAAATGCTTTCTAAAGAGGGCATACCTGTAATCGTTGTAATCACAAAAGCAACATCATACAACAAAGACTTTAAAAGAAAAGTTGAGGATATACTACAAGAGGCAAGAAAAGTTATTTGTGTTAACTCAATTGAAACAAGAATAGAGAACAACGACGAGGAGATAGTCATAAAACCGAAGGGATTAGACAAGCTTGTAGAAGTAACATCTCAAGTAGTTCCAGATGGTCAAAAATCAGCATTCATAGCATCTCAAAAAGTAGACATAGAAAAGAAAAAAAGCGAATCTCTAAGAATCGTAGGCAGAGCAGCCGCCTTAGCAGCAGGAATAGGTGCTGTACCAATTCCATTTTCTGATGCTGTGTCTATTGTACCAATTCAAATTGGAATGATTGCTAAAATTTCAGCAATTTTCGGATTGCCAATTAATATAGCTTTTATGCATACAATGCTAGCTAGTACTATTACTGGAAGTGTTGGTACCATTACAGGAAAAGCAATTGTAAGCAATTTTTTAAAGATATTGCCTGGTTTTAATATATCTGCTGGAGTAGTTCACGCAGCTGTTGCTTCTGGAATTACCACAACATTCGGTCAGGCTTACATTACTGTACTAGCCACACTATTTATTAAAAATAATGGCGTACCTCCTACTGGAGAAGAAGTATTAAAAGCTTTTAAAGAACAATATGAAAAATCTAAATCTGAATCTAAACATGAAGAACACGATCAAGAATCTGAATCTAAACATGAAGAACACGATCAAGAATCTGAATCTAAACATGAAGAACACGATCAAGAATCTGAATCTGAACAAGATAAATAAAACACCAATTCACTATTTGTCGCTCTTGTAGGGTACTTTCTTCATCAATTTTGAAATCTAATCACAATTTAAAATCGTCAAATATAGCTTCTGGGGTGACATAAGAGCTAGAAAGTAGATAGTGTAAGGTTATAGCTCTTATGTCACCTTAGCATTTCTACACCATTAGACATCTCCGAAAAAGAATGTAGAGACGCGATACTATGCGCGTCTCTACAAGGTTTCTGAATGACCAAAACAATTCGCAGTTATACCCCATGCCTGAAGCCAGGGGCTTTTCTAGCTTAAAGGAAGCTTTTGAAATAAGTAGGACGGCATTAAAAAACCTGACTAGTAAGACTGTCCTTTGTCCGTTGTCATTATTCATGGGTAAAGATTTTGTTCGATTTAATTTTCGTTACATACCTCGCTTTGTTAGTGTTCACCTGCTTATCTAAATGTTGGGTTGAACTTAGTAGTAAAAAGGGAATTGATATGTCTGACTCACGACAAAAAGTAGATAAAATTAATCCTCCTGAGTATGATGAAAATAATTTTTGGCGCAAGCTAAACAAGAACGCACTTAAAGCAGGGAAAGATGTCATAGAAAAAGTATTAACTTTATACTATGCAATTCAGTCAGAGGATGTTTCTGTTTGGACAAAAACTATTATTTTCTCATTCTTGGCTTACTCCTTGGCTTACTTTATCTTCCCACTAGGCTCTATACCTAAGCTTGACTCTATGGATTCATTAGTTGTAGCAATAGCCTTTGTCTCGGTTGAGATGAATGTAACCCCCGAACATGAAGAAGCTGCTAAGAAGAAGCTTCAACAATGGTTTGGTAATAATGAAGCATAAGGCTTAACGCAGGCTTCTGCGGGGGTTGGGAAAATAAAGTTGTGTCTGCTTGACTAACTAATTTTAGAGGATATCAAGCAAGCATTTATTGCCGTGTCCTCTAAAGATAATTAGTCAGAAATTCCGAAAAAACTCATGTGCAGGAAGAATAAATTTATTCACTAAACGAAAATAGTTGGTGGATAGAAAAATCACCGGGAATTTCAATAGACATCTCCGAAAAAGAATGTAGAGACGCGCATAGTATCGCGTCTCTACAAGGTTTCTGAATGACGCATCTTTAATTTTCGGAGATGTCTATTCATGATTTTCGTGAATAATCCTTTTCCATTCTTATATTTACGATGATAATCATGAATCAATTGATGACTATCAATACTTATACCAAGAACTACATTATAATTTTTAATTAACTTGCAGTAATCTTCAGTAAACACCCTCTTAGTTAAATGACCTTAACTGGTCTTTTAAAGCATCTTTATTTCAATGTAAACTTATACCATAGGTGAAATCTAAGATATAGATAGATGATGAAATGAACTCAAGCAAAAAATTAATTCAAAAAGTTTTAATAAGCATCACTCTTGGATTATTCCTAATGACTAGTTTTGCAGTGTATCCTCAAG
Organism: Richelia sp. SL_2_1; assembly: GCA_012033205.1. Lineage (GTDB taxonomy): Bacteria > Cyanobacteriota > Cyanobacteriia > Cyanobacteriales > Nostocaceae > Rivularia. The sequence goes on from JAAUSO010000022.1 coordinate 3,371, forward strand.
CTGCATCTTCAGTTAATAATATATCCAAACTAAAGATACCCAAAGTAAAGATATCCAAACTAAAGATACCAAAACTAAACATATCAAAAGCAAAACCAAATAAAATTGCTTCAGATGCTAAGTTACTCCACAAGAAAATGATTCGAGGAGCGAAGGTACAAAACCAAAAATCTCACCTCGACGATTTAGCAGAAAAAGCAGAACTAACTAAAACAGCCTTTGAAATAATTCAACCAGTATATGAAAGAAAACGGGAGAAGGAAAAAAAAGCCGAAGCACATTCGAGAATAATTAAAAAGCTGATGGATAAAAGTAACTACTAATAGGATGGAAGAGAAGTTATATCATGTCCGTTTTAACAATTTACACCAGATTTTCTACAGCCCCCAAAGTCAACAGTGTTCCTCTCTGGGCTTCTGTCAAACCAGTCACACCGGTAATGTTCATACCTTCATAAAGGCGATCTATTTTCAGAGTTTTTATACATTCCCCTGTTTCCACATCCCAAAGTTGGATTATATTATCGTGACTAGTGTTAACCAAAATATTACCTAGATGATTAAAGCAAACAGCGCATACTCCACTACTATGAGCCTGCAACTTTTTTACACAGGTAAAATTTTTTATATCCCACAACCTAACTGTTCCATCTTCACTTGCAGATGCCATCTGGCAACCGTCAGAACTAAAACTGACTGACCATACACCACCACTGTGTCCTTCTAAGACTTTTAAACAAGTAAAATTACTCGTATCCCATAATCTAATTGAGCGATCAAAACTGCTACTAGCAAGGATTTTACCATCTGGACTCCAAGATAATGATAAGATAGCCCCAGCATGACCAGACAAAGTTTTTATACAATTACCCTCCCGGACATCCCATAACTTAACCAAGTAGTCCCAACCACCTGTAGCTAAAGTATATTTAATCCCCTCGGTGGCAGTTGCACGTTCAGGACTAAAACTAGCTGACTGGATCTTCGCTAAGTGACCAACTAAAGTTTGTACGCATTTACGCTTCTGTATATTCCACAATTTGATGTGCTGGTCATAACTAACACTAGCCAAGATTTTACCATCTGGGCTGAAAGTAACTGATTTTATTTGACTCATATGACCGTGTAAGGTTGTGATACAACTACCTGTATTCACATCCCACAGCTTAATACTGTTGTCATTACTGCCGCTTGCTAATAGATTGTCGGTAGGACTAAAGCTAATTGAACATATCCAATCTGTATGACCTTGTAAAATTCTAGTACAGTACCCAGACTCAATATCCCACAGTCGAACCAAACCATCTAAACCACCAGTGCCCATTATGCAATCAATACCCTTTGGGGATACTGTGTTAACGGGTTTACCTAGAACAGTTGTACCTTGAGGATTGAATACAACTAAAGATAGTATCTTAGTATCGTAACCGCGCAAAGTTCTAACACACACACCTTTACTTACATCCCACCAACGCACCGTCGAATCCATAGAGCTACTAATAATGGTTCTACCATCCTTACTCCAAGATACCGATTGCACTTGACTGGTATGTGCCTGAAATACTTTGATACAGGTACCTTGCTCTACATCCCATAACCGAACACTGTAGTCAAAACTACTTGTAGCTATAGTGCGACCATCTGGACTAAAGCTAATGGAAAATACCGCATTTTTATGACCGTGGAATATTTTGATGCAATCACCTTTATTCAAATCCCATAACCTAACAGAGTTGTCTTTACCTCCGCTTCCGCTTACCAGAGTTTTACCATTTGGACTGAACTGAACCGAAGTTGTAGCTCCAAAATGATCTTGCCAAATTTTTACACAGATACCTTTAGCGATATCCCATAGGCGAATACTGCAATCTCCACTACCACTTACAAGGGTAGAACCATCATAATTAAATCCGACCGACAATACCCAATCAGTATGACCATAGAGTCTTTTAAGACATATACCTAGATGGAAATCCCACAAACAAATTGAAGTATCGCGACTCCCGCTTGCTAAAGTTTTACCATCCGGACTAAAGCTTACAGACAAAACACTATCAGCGTGCTTATTTAAAGTTTTTATACACTGACCTGTTTTTACATCCCACAATTTAACAAAATTATCATAACCACCACTTGCCAGGATTTGCCCCGAAGGACTAAAAGCCACACTCAAAATGCAACCCTCATGTCCCTTAAATGTTAACAAGTTTTTTCCATCTGCTATTTGCCGCAAATGAATCTGCCCATCTATATCACCCATAGCCAAAAGTTTTCCATTTGGACTCAAGGTAAGTGAGTAAATACTTTTAAAGCTTGAAGCAAATACAGATTTATCAAAAGTTGTATTTTGAAAATTAGTCCCAGCTAAACTTTCATTTTGTAAATTCGCTTGTAGAATTATCAGATTTGAGAAGTCATAACCTTGTAAATCTACTTGCAGATATGTTAGTAAATTAAGAACATTACCCGCCGTATAACCCGATCCAATTTCCTCTTGATGCCTCTGTTGTTCCAATACATTCTGCAATTTAGATAAAAGCCTTTCTTTACCGCCCAAACTATTTAACAATTTTTTGAATAGGGGTTTGACAATTAGTTCTTTTTGTGACGATCTAACATAGTCTTTTGCTGTTGCTTTGATTAAAGTATGTGTTTTAAACAATTTTAGAGATACAGAGGTTTCTCCTGCTAATTCTTGATATACTTCTTCAACTAATCGCTGCGTAGTATATTCCATCACTAGTGGTTGCAAAAAGAAATGCTCGCCGCTTTTTTCAATCAATGAGCGTCCACACAATGATGTGATTGCTTGTATCAAAAAAGGCTTGCAATCAGATACAATTACATCAAAATGTAACTCCTCTACGGATACTGGTTCTTGATTAATTGCCAGCCAATATATTAACTCCTTTTCCGTTACTGATAAACGTTGGAACTGCTCCTCTAATAAATTACTGATATTATAATCAAAAGCTAATCCCTGTTTTTCAAATATTTCAAAAAGAGGCAATTTTACCTGCGAAAAGCTCTTGGGTTTGTGCTGCTACTATCTTTAGCACAAAGGGGTTTCCCTTGTAATACTCAATTAACTCTTGCAATTCTTGCTCTTTGTTGGCGTATTTGAATTTTCTTGGCAGATGCTCAAATAACTCGTACCCCTCCCTAAGATTTAATCCCTCTATTTTCAAACATTTAACTTTTGTTCTCTCTCCTTCTAAAAGCAGGATTTCTCTTGGTTTTTCTCTAGAAGTCATCAAAACGCAACTATTATGGGCTACTTCCCCAATACATCTAATTAATTGACTATATCCCTCGTAGCCAGCACGATACAGCCCCGTTTGACCGTTGCTAGATAAAATTGTCTCTATATTGTCTAAAATTAACAGACATCGGTGTTTTTTCAAACATTCCATCAGTTGCGATAGTTTTGCATCAAAACTTGAGGCTATTTCTATCTCTTCTCTCAACGCCCCTAGCATAAATTGGAGTATGCTTGTTAAATATTCTTCTACTGGCGGTGCTTGTACCAAACTTCGCCACACCACTACCTCAAATTTAGTTTGAATTTGCTCAGCAACTAAGGTTGCTAAATGAGTTTTGCCAATACCCCCAATTCCTTGTAATATCACCAAACGATACTTTTCTACTAACACCAATTTTTTTAATTGCTGTAGTTGCTCTGAGCGACCAACAAATTCTGTTGTATCTGGCGCTCTATCCCAGCTACATGGAACCTGCTGACTGGGCTGATAAAAATCGTCTTCATCCAACTCTAATCTTAAGGACTTAAAAACAAGTTTCACAGAATCTCGGTCTACTGGATGTGAACTTTTCCGTATTCTTGTGAAAGTGGTTGGTGATACTTTTGCACGGTTGCTTAATTCTTGTACAGTGAGTTTTGCGTCTTTTTCGTTATTCTGAGCTTGAATTATAGCTTGTTCAAGTTTTCTCAACCCTTGATAGGTGATAAATACAGAGTTTCTGTTTCGTTTATTTGTCATAAAAGTAACTCTACTGTAATAAATATGCCAGTTGCGTAAGTTCTGAGATATGTATAATATAGGATCGGTTTTATTTTACTTATTCACTTAAACGATAAAAGTTGGGAAAATTATTGCAGAATAAATACCTTTGCCAAAAAAAGATTATCAAACCCACTCTTTCATTACTGCGGTAATTTGTCGCAAGTCCTCTTCACTTATTATAGGGGCATGGTGTACAGCCACTTGCTGTACGGACGAAGCCACACTCCCCGATGACGTTTTATGGTAGGAACATATTACGAATTATACTTACTTCGCGATCGCCCCATTTCATTAATCACAATTTTACCTTTAGCTCGTTCACTTTCACTATAAAGATGAGCCGCTGCTAATTCTTGTAAAGGATAGGTGCAGTCAATAACCACTCGCAATTTACCCGTTTCAATCAACTCGTTGAGATAAAGCAAATCAGCCGTATTGGGTTGAGCAAGAATGAATTTAGCTTTTTGATTTCCAAATAAACTTGTGAACGCGATCGCCATTATATTCTGTAGATTCGGTAGAGTTGTAACGTAAACTCCGTTAGATTTAAGAACTTTTTTACAATTATCAAATGTCTGCTTACCAACAGCATCGAGAATAATGTCGTACTGCACCTGATTTTGAGTAAAGTCTTGTTCTGTATAGTCAATCAGAAAATCTGCCCCAAGAGACTTGACAAAATCTAGATTTTTACCACTACAAACTCCCGTAACTTCTGTTCCTAAAGCTTTGGCAATTTGGACTGCAAAAATACCCACACCACCGGAAGCTCCATTAATTAGTACACTTTGTCCTGACTGAATATTGGCTTTGTCTCGCAATGATTGTAAAGCTGTGAGGGCTGCGACGGGTAAAGCTGCGGCTTCCTCAAAACTGATATTTTTGGGTTTTGCAGCCGCAACATTTTGCGGTACGGCTGCTAATTGAGCATAAGCACCACCAGGTACACCGAGGGAACCATAAATTTCATCTCCGACTTGGAAGCCAGAAACTTGAGAACCGACTTCTAAAACAACTCCCGCTAAATCAAACCCTAAAATCATCGGAAATTTATTTCCCGTGATGATTTTAAGCATACCTTTACGAATCTTCCAATCAACCGGATTCACTGCCGCAGCATGAACTTTTACTAATAGTTCCCCAGGCTTGATTTTTGGTGCTTCCACCTCTTCATAGCGCAAAACATCAGCGCTACCATACTCCCGAATCACCATTGCTTTCATGATGTTTATCCTCGCACCCCAATAATTGATTTATATTCATTAGTTTAATTGTTGACGGTGGACAGTGGACACTTGAGACTTGTTTTTAACCTTCTACCTCTAACCTCTAACCTCTAACCTTTAACCTTTAACCTCTAACCTGTTTTGAATATTTTTTTACCCGAACAATTGCGATCGCAACAAGACTGTGAGAATATAAGAGACATATCCAACTTATAGCTAATTATTTTCATTAACTATTTGAAAACAATCAGCTTCAATGCCTTGTTATTATTGGATTACAGCTAAAATGGATAACTTTGTAAAGCAAAAATTAAGAAAAGCTTATTTGGGTTTTCTGTGCAAAAAAAAGTGATATGTTAGTTACACAATTGGATCAAAGCGATCGCCATAGTTGATTTTTCAGTCTTGCAAAGTCGAGGTTTCGAGTGCAGTGGAATAATTTGTATTTCCCGTAAAAAAAGCGGCGAAACTCTTTACAAAACTTGTGTTTAGCCGAGTGCAGCAATGCAAGTACCTCGTTACATAAATACTAGCGCCCCAGTGGAATAATACTAATACCCCCACCCGGAAAAAAAATTTCAAAACTTCATAACCCTTTCACACTCAAGCTTCTAAGTTTTGAGTGCAAAATTAATAAACCTAATAAATCTTAGCTGAAAGGATTTCAAACAGAACGAAAAAGCGACTGATATAACTTAGACATCGCCAAACACCAAGCGGTCAAATAAACCTTCGACACGGTTGGTGAGTGGAGGGATAGATAGCACCATGCCCTGTAAAATAGAAGTCGCGGCGGTAAAAGCTTGAAAAAGGTAGATTCCTCGGTTTTCTCAAGCGTTGACACACACCAGCCGAGAAACCGGGATTCAACTCCGAGCGTCAACCAGTCGCGACTTCGATTCTTGGCTAAAAGCAGCCGCGATGGCATCTCCCACTTGGCATAAATGTCCAGTGACAGAAAGCAAACAATGACATCACCGACTACTTCAACAGGAATCTTCACCCCAACCGAGAGCGAATCTACAGCTACACCCGCGAAAGCTCAAAAAGGTGGTTGTGGAAGTGGCTGCGACGACAATAGCAGCCCTAGCATCGAAATCGATGAAAGAACCAAAGAGCGGATTGCTAAACATCCTTGTTACAGCGAAGATGCTCATCACCACTATGCAAGAATAGTTTGACCAATATTCCTATTTTTCCGTAAAATGTTCTCTACAAACGTTTTAGCTGAATTAATTGTTTAACTAAAACATTTTTTAGGGAATCTTTAGGGAACTAATGGAAGATATACAGAATAAGGTGTTTAGTGACTTTGAACCACCATGCACTACTGATGGAAGTCATCTGGGGGTAATGCATCATGTAAAAGAGACTCAAAAGCATTACGATATGAAGTTTGAACAAGAATTACTCAAAGTTAATCAAAGGCTCAAATCTAGTAAAACTAAAGTTAGTTTGCAAGCTAAGAAAGGAGGTATACAGCTTAGAGCTACACTTCCACTCAAACCAGATGATACTCATAAACAGGGTAGAGATAAAAAGCAATACACAATAAGTTTTGGTATACCAGCTAGCTTTGACGGCTTGAAAACTGCTGAAGAGGAAGCATACGAGTTGGGAAAATTAATTGCTCGTCGAACTTTTGTTTGGACTGATAAATATTTAGGACAGCAAGCTAGAAAAAATAATAATATTACTTTTGACGAGTTTTACGGACAATTTGAGAAAAGATACTTTGAAACAAGAAAACGAACCATAAAAAGCGAAAATACCTTTAATACTCAACTTAGGAACTTAAGGTATTATTTTGGCGGGAAAGAAGTTATAACAATCTCTAACTTGAGAGAAAAAATCAAAGTAGTAGACTCTTCTGTCAATAGAATGTCTGCCATAGCTTTAGCTAGTATTGTATGTAAAATGCTCAATATTGAAGCTAATTTCTCCGATTTAAAAATATCTTACAAGCCAAAGAAAAGGAATATCCCGAACGATAAACAGATATCAAGTTCTATCTCATTATTTAAACATCATTATCTGAACATTTCTAAAATGAGTCCTAGCTATAGAGACAATTGGAGAATATATCAAACAATATATGCTTTATTAGCAATATATGGACTGCGCCCTAGAGAAGTAATTAATAATCCAGATTTAAGTTGGTTAATTTCATCTGAAAATAAGCATAATACTTTTAAAGTTCATGAATCAAATAAAACTGGATACAGAGAAGTTTTTCCGTTTGTGCCTGAGTGGATTAAACTTTTTGATTTAAAAAATAAAGAAAATATTGACAAACTTCGAGTTTTTTCGACTTCCTGGAAAACAGCTAATCAATTAAAAGATAGAGTCGCGACAATAGCTAATAACTTCAGATACGCTAAAGTGACCTTTACACCATATGACTTGAGACACGCTTGTGCAATTAGAGCGCACTTACAAGGAGTTCCCATAAAGGCTGCTGCTAATAATTTAGGTCATAGCATACAAATGCATACTAATGTTTATCAGCAATGGTTTAGTTTGGAAAATACACGTAAAGCTTTTGAGCAAACCTTTGAAGAGGTTAACGAAATAGATGCTTTAAAAGACGAAAATACTCTGCTTAAAAAACGTATAGCTGAATTAGAGAATACACTTGCTAGATATAGTTTGCAGGGTTTGCAAAAAATTCAATAAGATGATTTTAGCAGTTAAATTAGTGGACAAATGCTGTCTTTTTAAATTAATGCTCGCTTTGTTAATAACTGCTGAGAGACGTTATATATAACGTCTCTACAAACCGGATAAATGAATACAGTTAACGACTAGCTTATTGCTGATTTATATTTTGATGATTTTTGTAATTTTGCGTACATTTTTTCTTACAAAATATATGTTTAGCAAACTATTAGTAAACGTATTCTTCAAGCTAATTGAGTCATTTGGCAATATTTATAGGATTACAAAGACTCATTTTAAGTAAACTTTTAGAGAACTAAATTAATTGATGAAAGCGAAAAAACCGACCTATAAATATTGAAATAAGAATGTCTATTTATTATGCAAGGATGCACGTTGCCGTTGCTCCTGCTTGCAACATTCAATGCAACTACTGTAACCGCAAATACGATTGTGCTAACGAAAGTCGTCCCGGAGTAGTTAGCGAATTACTCACACCAGAGGAAGCTGCTCAAAAAGTTCTCATAGTTGCAGGTAAAATTCCTCAGATGACAGTGTTGGGAATTGCAGGTCCTGGTGACCCCTTAGCTAACCCAGAGAAGACTTTCCGTACCTTTGAATTGATTAATTCCCAAGCACCAGACATTAAACTTTGCTTGTCAACCAACGGTTTGATGCTACCGGATTATGTAGACCGGATTAAGGAATTAAATGTTGACCATGTAACTATTACAATTAACATGGTTGACCCAGAAATCGGAGCTAAAATTTATCCTTGGGTTCATTATAAGCGCAAGCGCTACAGAGGAATTGAAGCATCAAAAATTCTCCATGAAAGACAGATGGAAGGTTTAGAAATGCTGCGAGAAGCAGATATTCTGTGCAAAGTTAACTCTGTGTTGATTCCCGGAATTAATGACCATCACCTTCCAGAGGTAAATAAAGCCATCCGCGAACGAGGTGCATTTATTCACAATATTATGCCCTTGATTAGCGCCCCAGAACACGGTACTCACTTTGGATTAAACGGACAACGCGGCCCCACTTCCAAAGAATTGAAAGAAGTACAAGACAAATGTTCTGGTAACATGAAAATGATGCGTCATTGCCGTCAATGTCGTGCAGATGCAGTAGGATTATTAGGAGAAGACCGTTCTCAAGAATTTACTAAAGATAAATTCATGGAAATGGCTCCGGAATACAATTTAGAACAGCGTCAAGAAGTTCATAAAGGCATTGAAAAAGCTCAAGAAGAACTCGAAGCAGCTAAACAAGAACTTGAGGTCTTCGATTTAGAACTAACCGGCGAAAAAATGCTTTTAGCAGTAGCAACCAAAGGTGGTGGTTTAGTTAATCAACACTTTGGACACGCTAAAGAATTTCAAATTTATGAAGTAGATGGTAGAAAAGTTGAATTTATCGGACATCGTAAAGTAGACCATTTCTGCCAAGGCGGATACGGTGAAGAAGCAACTTTAGAAAATATTATCAAAGCACTTTCTGATTGCCAAGCAGTATTGGTTTCTAAAATTGGAGACTGTCCTAAAGAAGAACTGCACAAAGCAGGAATACAAACTGTCGAAGCTTACGACATAATTGATAAAGTTGCTTTAGAGTTTTACAAGCAAGCAATTAGTCAATAGAGATTTTAGATTTTGGATAAAGCAATTTATATTGATTCTTGATCAAAAACAGATGGTTAGTAGTGGGAGCAAGATCATATTTCTAAGGAGCAAGATGCTCCCACTGTACAAATCAAATAGAAAGAATATAAATTAATCTAATAATCTAAAATCCAAAATCCAAAATCTAAAATCATTCCATTACCCATTGCCATTACCTCAAACAAAGAACATAAATATAAGGTAGAAAAAATGGCTTACAAGATTACTAACAACTGTATATCCTGCGATTTGTGTAAAACTGTCTGTCCCACTAACGCTATTAAAATAGTTGATGACCGTCCTTGGATAGACCCCGAACTGTGTAAAAATTGCGTTGATAGTATTTACTCAGTACCCCAATGTAAAGCAGGTTGTCCTACATTCGACGGCTGTATCAAAGTAACATCTGATTATTGGGAAAACTGGTTTAATACTTACAAAAATCTCAGAACACAAGTCACTAATAAAACAAATAAAACAGACTACTGGGAAAACTGGTTTAACACTTATTCCCAAAAATATGCCCAGCAATTACAACAAAATTCACGTCAAGCAGCATAAGAAGTAGTGAGGAGTGAGGAGTGAGGAGTGAGGAGTGAGGAGTTAAGAATTAAAAGTTAGTACCACCGGAGTGAGGAGTTAATCAGAATTATCTATTCCCTACTCCCTACTCCCTCCGAACCCTACTCCCTCCGAACCCTATTCCCTCCGAACCCTATTCCCTATTAAAAACATCGTAAAAGAAAAACCATTAATTCTGAAGTATTCAACAGAGAAATTAAAAGCAATGCAAAAAGATTGTATTTACTTAGATAATAATGCTACTACCAAGGTTGATCCGGAAGTTATAGAGGCAATGTTGCCTTACCTAAGCGACCATTATGGCAATCCTTCTAGTATGCATACTTTCGGCGGACAAGTCGGTAGAGCAGTAAAGCAAGCTAGAGAAAGTGTTGCAGCCCTTCTTGGTGCCGAACCTTCAGAAATTGTGTTTAATAGTGGTGGTACAGAAGGAGATAATGCTGCTATTCGAGCTGCACTTCAAGCACAACCTGAAAAGAAACACATTATTACTACCCAGGTAGAACATCCAGCGGTACTCAATCTTTGTAAACAACTACAAAAACAAGGTTATAGAGTTACTTATCTTTCGGTAAATCGCCAGGGACAGTTGGATTTAGAGGAATTAGAAGCCGCACTCACTCACGAAACCGCTTTGGTAAGTGTAATGTACGCTAATAACGAAACTGGGGTGATATTCCCGGTAGAGGAAGTTGGTAAGCTAGCGAAGAAATATGACGCACTTTTTCATGTCGATGGAGTCCAAGCTGTAGGGAAAATCCCCGTTAACATGAAAAACAGCACCATCGATATGTTAGCTCTCTCTGGTCACAAAATTCATGCTCCCAAAGGAATTGGTGCATTATACGTGCGACGTGGAGTTAGATTCCGTCCTTTGATAATTGGTGGAGGACAAGAACGTGGAAGACGTGCCGGAACCGAAAATGTACCGGGAATTGTAGCTCTGGGTAAAGCTGCTGAATTAGAACTGCTACATTTAAAATCGGCAGGTGAAAAACAAAAAACTTTACGCGATCGCCTAGAAAAAGCTATAATAGAAACGATAGGGGAATGTGAAATCAATGGTGGCGGAACGCAGAGATTACCAAACACTACAAATATTGGTTTCAAATATATCGAAGGCGAAGCAATTTTACTATTACTCAATCAACACGGAATTTGTGCATCCAGCGGTTCCGCTTGTAGTTCCGGTTCTTTAGAACCTTCCCACATTTTGCGGTCAATGGGAATACCCTACACTATTTTACACGGTTCCATTCGCTTTAGTCTTTCTCGTTACAATACAGATGCCGATATTGATGCGGTTTTAGCGGTACTACCAGGAATTGTCAGCCGTTTACGCGAGCTTTCACCTTTCAAAAACGATGATGCAGCTTGGCTCAAAAACCAAGAACAAGCATTGGCTCAACATTAAGAGTTAGGAGTTAGGAGTTAGGAGTTAGGAATTAGGAGTTAAATTTATTTCCTGGTAGTCTGACAAGTCAACAAAACCTGAGTATTTAGTATTTTTCCCACTACTCCCTACTCCCTACTCCCTAGCATAACTATTTATTATTCATAATTTACTATTCATCACTCACTACTCATCACAATTATCAAGGCTATGTGGGACTACACCGATAAAGTATTAGAATTCTTTTACAATCCAAAAAATCAGGGTGTTTTAGAAGATAAGGGCGAAACTGGAGTTAAAGTTGCTGTGGGAGAAGTCGGTAGTATCGCTTGCGGTGACGCTTTACGACTACACATCAAGGTACAAGAAGATACAAATAAAATCCTTGATGCTCGTTTTCAAACTTTTGGTTGCACAAGTGCGATCGCATCTTCCGAAGCTCTGGTAGAATTAGTAAAGGGCAAGACAATAGACGAAGCGCTAAAAATTTCTAACAAAGAGATTGCCGAATACCTTGGGGGATTACCTCAAGAAAAGATGCACTGCTCTGTAATGGGTCAAGAAGCCTTAGAAGCAGCAATATCTAATTATCGAGGTATTCCCCTTGCAGCCCATGATGACGATGACGAAGGAGCAATAATCTGTACCTGCTTTGGCATTACCGAACCTAAAATCCGCCGCATTATTAAAGACAATAAGCTGACTACCGCAGAAGAAGTGACAAATTTTATTAAAGCTGGTGGCGGATGCGGTACTTGTTTAGCAACAATTGATGATATCATTATCGAAAACCAAAGAAATTCTACTTTTACCCCTAAAGTAACATCCAATAACGGGAAAGACGGATCTGTTAGCGATAAACCGCTGACACCAGTGCAAAAAATAGCACTTATACAAAAAATATTAGACGAAGAAATCAGACCCATTTTAATCGCCGATGGGGGAGATGTTGAACTTTACGATGTAGATGGCGATCGCATTAAAGTCATCCTTCAAGGTGCTTGCGGTTCTTGCTCTAGCAGTTTGGCAACTCTCAATAATGCCATCGAAGCTAAATTAAAAGAACGCATTTCTCATAACATTACAGTTGAAGCAGTTAATAATTAGTCGATAGTGGTTAGTGGATAGTGGTTAGTGGTTAGTGGATAGTGGTTAGTAGCAAAATATCAACCAACCAACAACCAACAACCAACAACTATCAACCATCAACCAACAAACAAGAAACAAAAATGATTAACCCAACTCTAGCAGCATTTGCTGTAGAGCGTGCGCCACCTGCGACGTTCTATAAGCGAGTCACCCTCCTCACAGGAGTGACAACAACTAACAACAACCACTGCACCCACTCGATAAACCACTCAATAGCAGGAGAAAATAATGACTGACGAAAATATCAGACAGATAGCATTCTACGGTAAAGGCGGTATCGGTAAGTCCACCACATCTCAGAATACTCTTGCAGCTATGGCTGAGATGGGAAAAAGAATTATGATCGTAGGTTGTGACCCTAAAGCTGATTCCACCCGTGATATTATTGGAGACACCTTAGTAAAACAAAGTTATGAAAGTTGGTTACGTGCGAGTTTCGACGTTTGAGCAAGGTGAATCCGATGCTCTTGAGCAACAAACGGCAAGGGTAAAGAAAGCGGGTGCTGTTCACATCTTCTCAGATATCGAATCCGGAAAATCGGATAAAAGAAAAAACTTTAATAAAATGATAGAACTTTGTGATGTGGGTGATATCACAGAAATCATTGTTACTCGCATTGACCGCTTATCTCGATCTGTGATATCCCTTCATAAAACAATTGCAAAATTAGAACAATTGGGGGTAAAACTCAATATTATTGATGCACCAATTGACGATGTGAGTAGCCCGTTTGGATGGTTTTCGCTCTCCCAAATGGGTCAATTAGCTGAATTTGAGAGTAGATTGTTAAGTGCGCGAATAAACCACGGATTTGATTATTTTCGCGACCAAACGAAAGCAGCACCGACTCCACCTTTCGGATATGCTCGAATCAATGAGAAATATGCACCCGATTTAGCATTAAATCAAAAAACGGGTTTGAGTAATTGGGATGTAGCATTAGCACTGATTAATTATTTTTTATCTCCTAATTCCACTAGTCGCGGAACTATAAATTATTCACTAGAAAACTTTGGAAAACATGGACACAACCGGGTTTTCGTTACTGGATTCTTAATCCAGTTTTACGAGGTCATACCGTGTATCACGTTAGAAAATATAGAAATAACCCAGAAAATGGGATGTTCATGAGAATACCCACACCCCTTTAATTTCAGAAGATATATATCTACTAATAAAAGAACGTTTTGATGAGAACCGGAATAAATATGCTTTTGGAAATAATAAAACACCAACAATTCAATTGCCGTTGCAAGGTCAGATGGTTTGTGGGTGTTGCGGTTACAAGTTATTTATAAAGAAAAATGGCGCATATAAAACGTACCGTGTGAGGTGTAAGAAGCGTGATACTTTAGGCGCAAAGTTTTGTACTAATAAAGTCGCGATACAATTGCATCTGGTAATCGCTGCCATAGATAAGAAGCTAAGAAGTAGGGCTGATGAGATTGCAAATTTCACAAAATTTACAACGCCGAAGAAACAAACAAACCCAGAAATAGTTTCTTTGACTAGTCAATTGACTTCATTAAAATCTTTACCCAAAAGCGAAATTATAGAATCGGCTATAAAACAGACACAACAAGAAATAAACCGACTCGAACAGCAAACAGAAATCACAAATAAACTCGATGATAACCGAATCGAATTAGTACGAAATACTTTATGCAACCCCGATTACTGGGACGATTTACCAAACGGTGAAAAAATTATTATATATAAAAAGTTAGTGGATAACGTTATGATACTCAATGGAAATATTTTTAGAAATCAACCTGCTTTTTTGATTGATATCTTTTGATGTTGTAATTTGAATTCATCCTCATGTAAAGCCATTAAATACTTTCGTTGAGATTGAGGAAGATGTTTTATTTTATTGAAGCGTTCGCAAGTGCGTACTAATATTTCACCAAGAGTTTCTACAGTAGACATACTTAAATGAAGCGCGAATTATCATTTATATTCTAGGATAGTTCGCGCTTACAATTTGTTTCTTATTATTCAATTTTAACCATAACTCAAATATGATTTTTAATCATTGACTCTTTTACTTCGTTCATCCAACGAGTAAATTGAATTCGCTGTTTGGGCGGTATCGTTAATAATAACTCAATTCCACCCGTTTGATGCTCCACTCCAAAGCACAAACAACCGTACTTAGCTTGGCAGCCGAGCGCGGTGCAGTAGAAGATTTAGAACTCGAAGAAGTAATGCTCGAAGGATATCGCGGTGTACGCTGCGTTGAATCCGGTGGTCCTGAGCCTGGTGTAGGTTGTGATTTGTGCCTTAGAATCATTGCTATATATATATTATATGCATACAAGTTAATAAGTTAACTAAATGTTGACTAGAATTCATAGCTTGACAAACATAAATGTCAGTTGTATAACTAAATTGAAAGGTTAAATCAGTTGACTTAAAGTTTACTTAATATATAAGTAAGTGGATAATATAAATTGATTTATATAATTGAATAACAAAAAACAGTGCTATATAAAGATATATATATGTACACTGTTCATGCATTTTACTTTTTTTTTATTTATTAGTTAGTTAGTTTAGTAACTAAGTAAAGCACGTCAGAAATGAGTAAGGCTGCATTCTTTTCTGTGTAACCATCGTAATTTTCATCTATCTTGTTTGATAAAAGCTTGAGTACCTTGCTGAATTCATCGAGCGAATACTTTTTATTTGCTTGACGTTCTTTTTTCTCACGATTTTTAAGCATCCAGTATTCGTAGTCTCCTAGGCTCAACTTATGGCAGGTGTTCACAATATTTTCATACGTCAGATTTACATTCTTTCCTAGATACTCTTGTCTTATACGATTGTTGACTTTGCGGATAGCATACCAATAGTTAGCGTTCGAGCGGGGATTGCACCTCAAACTTATATTGTGTAGCAAAATCGAGCCTTGCTGTTTGGGAATGAACTTAAAATGTATCTCGCGCTTGAGAAAATCATCCCATTCCGGGGAATCAACAGCGATAGGAGTCTCTCCGTAGTACAAAAGTTGTCGTTCCGTGAGTACTGGTAAACTTTTCATAAAAGGTAGGTAATAGGCAAGTAACTACAAAATGGCAGGTTGCTATTAAGAGGAAATTACATATCATAGAATGGTGCCTTTTTTCTTAGAAATATGTAAAATCTGACAAAATGACTATTTTTGCGATCGCACCTTCCTAGCGAAAACACTCCCAAGTCAAGCGACGTAATTTGAAGATTGAAAAACGCGGGTCAAAACCGAGTAAGTAAATAAATATTCTATAACCGCTAAAAAGAAGTGTAGTAGGTATAGAATATTTATTATATATACGAGAAATACGAGGTGATTAAATCCAGTAAATATGGTGTCTCTAGTCTTTACCTTTTTTTGGTTAAACCAATAGTTAAACAAAAAGTTAGACTAAGAGAGACAATCGCTAAAAAGCCTATTCTTGCGTTCCCTTGCTACTTTGATATCTTGACTTGGCATTCTTAACGAGTAGATCAAGGTAGCGTTCTGCAAGCTGAATATAAACTCTACTGAGTAGTTCAGCTAACTTATCATCATAAGGAACATGACTAGCTAAACCAGTGTGTGGAGTAGCACTTGCGAACAGTATTTGAATATCTTCTTTAGTTAATTGGACAGTTAATCCGATAGTTCCATTGATTGCCATAGTTCCTTTCCCATTAGTAATCTGTTCGGTTGTAAAAGTTGGATGCATTGCTTTACTGCGACTTCTAGCTCTCTCAATGGGATACCACATAGATCACGCTCTAAATGATTATCTATGTCCTCCCCACAAATCATTACATTCCCACACATTATCCCGCGCCTAGGAGTACAAACGGTTTTAGGCTTATCGCGGATTCTACCTGACTCATCTATGATGATTAAACATTTTGACTCAAAAAAACAATTCCTTACCACTTCTATATAAGTGTCATCTGGATGTTTGAACAAGTTTTGTTTAATCCAGTTGATATCAATGAATTTACTTGGTGTCTGGATAATTTGAGTTGAGTAGCCTATTGTTGCTACATACAGTTCTTCTTCAATCATAACTCGCTTATCTCCATACATTTATTGTCATCACTTGGTTTTATTTGTTCCCATAATTCCATACCTGATAATGGGTTTGTGGGATTCAGTATTTTCATAGAATGCTTAACAGCAACTTCAATATCTTCTAGCGATACCGCTGTTAAAAATGTTTTATTGCAATCAAGTGTAATTAATCCAGTGACTAGAGATTTACTTTGAATCCCATTCGTTAAGTCAAACTTACTTGTGTTGGTATTAGCATCAAACAATTCATCCTGATTATAAACGACACAAGAAACAAAGTTGCCAAAAAAATCAAGACACACTTTCATGTCAACATCATCTAGGTTTAAACCAATTCTTTGACATACCCATTCGTGATTAATTGCTGTTTTTGCAGTTTGAATTAATCTTGATTGCTTGTCTATCACTGCTATATAACCATCATCTAATGCCATAACTCACTTATTTCCTTTATGAATATTACTTATTGACTTTAAAAAGTGCTTTTGCGTTTGAGTTGATGTAAGTAAAAACCTGCTCATAGCCGTAATACGAATGCACTCAACTAATTTATGTAATTCATTCAAAGTAAAACCCATGTAATGCTTATTTGAAGCGATATCAAAATCATACTTTAAAAACAAAGTATCATCATACAAAATATGCGTATCATTAAATACCCCTGCAACAATTTTGTTAGGTAAAAAGTCTATTTTTGTGAATACAAAAGCTATTGCAAAATCATTGCTTTTGTGAATGACGGTTGAGTCAACATATTGACTCAAGTTACTAGGTGAATGTAATTTATTTAATTCGCTAAGCTCAAACCTCTTCATTAAGGGTGAAAAGTTGAAAGTATCATTATTAATCTGCAAACTATATCTTGTTTCACTCATTGCATTTATCCCTTAAATTTGTTTCCAGCCTTTAGTAGTTAATTTCCATCCAAGTTGATTCATTATTTCTGATATTTCTTTATTAGTTGCTGAAATATCAAGCTCACCCCTAGCGGCATGGAATAGCATTTTATCTTTCAATTTGTTAGGGGAAAGATAAATATCGTTAGGTGAAAATCCTTCAGCGATTAGCTTTTGATTAATTGCAATTTCTCGACCAACTTGTTCATTTATAAATAACTTAAGTAGCCCAATAGTTGCACTTGATTCAATCATTTCAGAATCAATGTATTGCCAATAAGTATCAAAATATTCTATCGCTTCAATCGGACTACTCCACTTACCAGTTACTATTCCCGTAACTATTAAATCAATAGTAATAGTCCAGCGTTCCGATGTTATAGACTTAGGCAAGTTTTTACTGTATTGGCTATTTTTTCTAGTCAAAGAAGTTCTTAGTTTTGCATACTTGGCACAATTGCCTTTGTCTCCCCAAAATTGGTGAAATTTATCCTCTATTCCATCCCAACATATAGAGTCTAAATCTAATCTGTCTTCTATAGTTCTATGTTGGTAAGGTGTTTTGTCATGCGCTGTGAACATTTTGTAAGGCTTATGCGGGATTAAATAGATACGCCTATGTAATTCCCTAAAGCGTGTATCTAAGTGAATTGGATCAACTGTAGAGAGAATTTTAGGGCTAAATACGTAAAAATCCAGATTCTCGCCGGAACTATTGGCTATGCTGATTTTTTCTGAAGCACGATTGTAACCAAATAAAAGCATTTGATAAATTGCTTTATTTTCGGTTAATGTAGAACTGTGAATGTTGTCCCAACATAGTATTGCTCCCTCTTTCTCAAACTGCTTATCACTAGTTAACCAGCGCATCTTGTCTAATGAATTACGAATACTTGCAAAAGTATCTGTAGCAGAAAATGTTTGTTTTTGTCCATGAAACTTGCAAGCCAAATGGCTCACTGTTGATTTACCACTTCCTTCCCGTCCGTAGCACATCAATATGCCTAAAACTTTTGACCATTTACTAGGTACTAAACTATAAATAGTAACTAGCGGCAATACAGCTTCGCGATTAGGAAAGTAAACACATTCGTCAATTATGTTTTCAAAATTGTGATAAAAACTGGTATCGTGACACCACAATTTAGTCCAATCGTCTAACTCATTCGCATAGTACAGCTTTGGATCTAAATACTCTTGCTCTTCTATCATTGGTTTTTGTTTGTTTAACTGTTTGTTAAACCATTAGTTAAACCAAATAGCACATAAGACTATATGGCTTAACTAAGGTATTGTGATCAATTAAGAATCTTTTCTACTACTTGCAGAAAATAAGCCGCTTTGTCGTTAGCCTCTTCTAGTAAGCTGACTAAATGGGAAATACATGATGCATCTTCAGGGAATTTCCATATTTTTCGTGCTTCTTGTTCAATAAAAGCATAGTTAGCTTTAATTTTTTCAGCTTGTGTTTCAGCTTTACTATAACCGCCACTACTATATCCAGCGGGCATAGTTAGCAAACTGTCTTCTATTTTTGCAGTTTCTACCACTTCAAACTTGCGGTATTCTTTTGCAAACATATCTCGAATATCTTCAGAGAGTTCTTTACCCTCAGAGTCTTTACCCGTGGTTACATTATCTGCCCAATTACCATCTTGTAAATGAATGAAGCCACAATAACGTTTAGTTGCATCAAGTTTTTCTAACTCGTAACACAACCATTTTTCTATCCGTGATTGTTTTATGTTTACAGTTTGTTTCGTTTTAAAATCTTTCTTGTCGTAATCTTTGCGAGCTATTTTAAATTGAATAATTTCATTATCAATTTTAAAATCCTTTTCACCCATCTTTTGAACATCGGTGAATCTAATAGCATTCGCTACAAGTAAGTAAAATCCATCGTCTGAAGTAAAACCAAGTTCACTAAATTCAATCTTGCTGTTAATCTCGCTCCAATCAGTACTAGAAAGACTTGCAATTTTTGCATCATCTTTTTTGTTATACCAGAATCCCATTTAATTAACCTCCATCTGTACTTTTATTCCTAGATTCTTAGCGAACCAATCCACAGTTGAAATTTTCTTAAATCCAACTACAGAAGAGTTAAAAAATGATTCAATTTCATCAACGCTTAATGGTTGTACTGGCAAGATAAATTCTTTTGAGCCTTCTATTAGTTTTTGCAAAGCTAAATAATTTAGCTTGCATACAATATCCCCAGTTTTTATTTTTACATTCGTTGGAACAATGCCAAGGTAAAAATTATTAGCATTTACCGACTCCGAATAGGCGCTTGAAAAAACACCAATATCAAACATTTGGCAAACTTGGGTTTCTGTTAGTTCTGCAAAAACCTCACTAACATACAAAAGTATTTCTTGTGGGTCTTGAGTTTCAATTCTGGTTGAAATAATGCTGTTCTCCTTGAAATGCAAAATATACTTGCAACTGTTTGCATGAGTCATACATAAATTATCCTAGTTTAGTAAATCGGGTAATTCATTAAATGAGTGTACCTGAATGCTTGTATCAATCAAAGTAAAGCGTTTATCAGATACTATGATTAATCTTTCAAAGTCTAAAGGATTAAATATTGAAAGAAATCGAAGTATTTTCACGAAGTTAGCTAGCGCTTCATTATCGTGTTTAATCCATGCTCCTTTGCATTCAATCAACTTTGAATTATTACCCAATAACTCAAAGTCGCAATTCCAAGAAAGTTTTTTGAATGGGTACTTGGGAGGTAAAATTATAGTTTCAGATTGCCGAATTAATTGCCTGCCATTCAAATGTTTTAGCAAGTGATAATAACAACTATGTTCTAAATCACTGTCCCAAAACTGAAATCGAGTTTTATCTACATGATTTGGTAATAATGTTTCATTCGCATACCGTTGATTTGTTAATACATCAATCCAAAATTTATTGCTTATGTTCCGCCTTGTACTCATTCCATGCTTCAGCAATCAATGCCTGTATTTCATTAAATTTTGTAATCCCCAATGGTTGAAGCAATTTACTGCAAATATACTTGATTGCATATTCCCTGTCATATGAAACATTTGCAGCATAAGCTACCTTTTTGCTTTTCCCTTTGATTTTGAATAATCCAGTTACGATGTGTCCTTCGGGTGACAACATATCAGGATTAAGTTTTGCTAACAAAGGATTGCCCTGTACTTCTTTCCAAGAAATTAAATAAACTTCTTGGCTATTTTGATCGATTCCTTCCATATTGATGTTTTATTTTGTTAAACTAATGGTTTAACCACTATTTAAACCATTAGTGGAAACACTGCTAACGCCGAATCAGTTTACTTTGTTTTATCTTCTTTGGGAGTTTCGGCACTGTTAAGTAATCTAGCTTTTTGCGCTTCAACTAAACTAATTTCTAGCTCGTAGCATCTGCTTTTAATTGAATCAGTGTCGTTTTTAATCAATGCAGTACAAAGATACCTCAAAGCCGAAGTTATTGCTACTACTTCAATCGGACTGCCACCATTTGACAAAACTGTATGTTCAATATAAGCAGGTAATGACAATAAACTAGCCCCAACGTCGCGAATAGTTTGATGCAAATTTTTTGCGCTTTCAGTTGCACGCGTAGCTTTTGTTTCGTTTTCCATCAGCAAGATTCCTCAGCTATTTAAAATTAGATTAACTAAGAATCAACAGTATAAAAAAAAACACCTATGTCAATAAGTGTATGTCAAAAGTCTTATTAAACATACTAATGAGCTTATGTATCAAGTTTTTCTTGACTTAATTCCATTTGTATGATTTTTTCTTTGACAATTACCATGTCATTTTTTAAGTCATGAATGCAGGTTAAATAATGGTCTTTATTATTTTGTATTTGTTCACTTACTCCTCCTAGCTTATTTTTAATCAGGTCAGTATTTTTATTGTTGCGCCGCAATAGTTCGAGCGCAATTAAACTTATTAATTCAGCAACAATACTAATCCAGTTCATATATACGTTTTATCGATTATTTTTAGGTGTGCCACCTCTATCCCTGAGTAGCTCAGCAATAAAAGGCTTTATATTTTTAGGTTCTTTGTCCATCCATACAGGTAACTTAGTTGTTTTAGTGCGCCTAAATGTTCCTGATAAATTATCATTTTTAGTTCCAAACGGTAGATTTAATTCCTTGTTACTTTCATTTATTATCTTGGCACTGTTTAAGATAGTAAAGTAAGTAGGAAACATTCTTACAGTAGGCTTGTATAGTATCTTATCTGTTGCTCTAAGCCCTTCTTTTTTCTCTTCAGATATACTCAAAGTTAGTATTTTTGCAGTACTTAAAGTAAGCAATGCTCTTAATCTATCTTCTGCTTCTTTCTTAGAGCCACCATACACAACAGCTTGTCTACCATTATTTAAATTGGCAGTTGCTCTAAAACGTCCCCACATATAACCATTATCACCTCCCATTGCAGATTTAATTTTAGTCCAATCTGCATCAGAACGTTTTAAGTCAGGAATGTTATAAGTCGCACCCCTAACACCTTTCCCTTTAAAAGGATATTCGCGTTTAGTTGAATAAAAAACTGTAAGCCTAATTGTATGTGGTGATGCTCGAACGTATTCTGTTACGGGATATCCAACAAAATCGCCTATATCTCGATCGCCTATAATTTTTCTAAACGCTAGTAAATCATTTATGGTTTTTTTTACATTGCTAGCACTACCAGAAATAATAAATTTTTCAGACACTTTGGAATTCCTCAACTTTTAAACTCCAAGGTAACATCGTTGTACCTGGTAAATAAAGTCGCTTTCCCTGTTTAATTATTCGTGCTTCAAGTTTTCTAGGAACTAATTCGAGATTTTCAGATATAAGATTGTAAGCAACTATATTGCTTTCTTTTTTCGGATAAAGCTTAGAGTAAAATCCTACTAATTCGTTATTATTTCCGTAATGCCATCTAACTAAGGCATTAGAACGAACACCTGGGTTATTATCCCAAACGTTCCAGTCAATTAAATAGGTATACCGAATTATTTTTTTACTGGTATTTGGTACAAATAAATATACAGGAGAATCTGATAATTGAATCTCCCCAAGTACATTCCATACACCGTAATCATCAACGAATTGCATTTAAATTATTAATTAAATTTTGTTCAACTTGAATGATGTATGTATCGATGTCAACTCCAAAAAATTCTACCGCGTCCAAATAATCCTCAAAAGATATGTCTGATTTTACAAGCTGCCGCTTGGCTTTATCAATTGCAATCGATTGATTAAGCAAATAATTAAACTCTTCATTAGATACATTGGTAGGAATGATTAAAGCTAAACTACGGTTAAACAATCTTTCACCAATTGCGTTTGCAAAATCAGACATAATTTTTAACCCAACTTAAGCAGGACTAGCGAGAATTGTTGAACCACTTCTAAATACTTCGGGGTCATATGAAACACTACCAACTTGAGCTATTTCTTTTAGTGCAGAAGTAAGGTTTTTTCTTACAGTTTCTTCGGAGACAGAAACTATGTTTGCATTAGCAATACCTGTTATAGTTCTACCAAAAGGAATACTATAATTTTTTCCTTCATAAGTTTTATAGTTTTTTCCGGTTACAGCAGACAATTTAGTTGTAAGCGCTCCGTTAGCATTATCTTTTACAAAAATTCTAAGCAAAGCTGGAAAAAAGTTTCCAGCTTGCATAGTAGTTTCGTCAACATCTTCATACCCAAGTTTTGCATCGCTTAAAGCTGCACTTAAAGGTGCTGTAATTCGTGCGCTATGGCTATATTGAGTAATAGGCGCAGCGTATCTAATTCGTTCAGCTTCAGCTGTAGCAACTTCTATATTGAAAGGTAGAATTGCAAACGCAAAACGCTTTCGTTGTGCAGCCGTTAAATTTTTATCTACTTTAATTCGAGTTTCACCCTTTTTAAATTTAATATAACCTGCCAATCTCGATCCACTCTCAGCAACACCACCAGCATCACGAAACTGTCGCTCTAAGTTTGAAAATCTCTGTCTACGTCTCGGCATAATTCACACCACGCTATACATCTCGATCATAACAGTTCTTTTCAAATATTTAATACTCGTGTACTATCTAGAAAACCCTAAGGGTACTTTACTTGTTCACTAGGAAATTACCTAAAAATTTATGACTACAATAACACCTGGTTCTGGCTCAACTCTAAAATCAGCGACACTAGAAAGTAGATTACTTGAAGCATTTATTTTGTTAGCCGGTAAACAAATTACAACTAGTCCATTTGATAGCACTGTTTTAATCGACATTAACGAAAAATCAGTTACGGTAAATTATTCACTACCAGCTAGTCATTCAATTGGAACCAATGGGAATACAGTTATTGCAGGCATAGCAAGTACACCTGGTTCTGAATTCAGTAAAGGTGATGGTGGAACATTTGTTTCAGAATCATTGGTTGGGCAATTAGTAGAAATGCTTATGTTTGGTCAAGCAAAGGAGATTGTACAGTTTGCAAGTTCTACTTCAGCTAATAAAATCATTGCTAATTTTGATAGTGATATTCAGCGTTTGGCTGGTAATTACATTTGTGATTTGGACATTACTGTAGATGCAACAAATGGAGCAATTAAGGTATTAGCAAAAGAATTCTTGACCTGATAATTAGGTATTGACTAGTTCAGACATTATCCTTTTTTGGTTAATCTGTTTGTTTAACCATTAGATTAACCAAAATCAGGATATCTATTAAAGCTCAATATAGACCAATACAACAAAAGAAATGGAAACAATTACAATCAATAAATCAATACATCAAAATATTGACACTTCTAGTGGCAGCAATATAATAAGGCTCACTCCAAACTCTACCGATTTGAACTTGAATCCTAGAGATAGAGTAATTACTCGTAATAAATACATTAAAAATTTAAAAGCTTACTCAAATATTACTAGTATTGCCGAAGCTAACTTACCTGATTTTAAATTTGATGATTCAGACAGCGAAAAATTAAACAAAGTTCTTGATGTTGAATGGAGGTCGCCAAGAAAACAACTTGATTTACTTATTGGTGAATTTAACAACTGGCTACCTGTAGGACAAATCTCAATGCTTAATCCCATGGGGTATCCTTACAGAATAAATAATCTACTGGATTTACTTACTGATAACTTAGCTTTTGAGTTAGGTCAACTTGTTGATATTGCAGTAAAAATTAATGATGTGGGTTACGGACTTCTTGAAGATAATGACATAGTAACTATTTTTGGAAACTATGTAGAAGAAATTACGATAGATGACAGTAACTTACCAGTAACAAACATAACCGAACAAACTATATTAATTTCACAAACAACTACAATTTTGGCACCAAGCAATGATATTAGAAAATTTTTCTTAATGCAAAACATCAGTGAAAATGTAATTTACTTTTCTCTCACACCTAACGCAAATATTGATAGCATTCAAGTAATGCCTGGTGGACATTACCAATTTACAACTGACAATGTAGCCTATTTTGGAGCAATTACGGGATATTCAGAATATAATTCAAATGTATTAGTAATTGAGGGAAGTTAATATGAGTGGTTTATATAATCCAGGGACAACTTTAACTACATTAAGAGGTGCATACGAGACTGAATTTCTAGCTACAAGCAACGCAGTTATTGCAGCATCGGGAACAGCTTTAAATATAGGAACAGTTGACGGAACACGAGTCCAAGCGATTGTTCATGTATTTAATGGAGAACCGCTATGGTTAGCTTTAGCAGAAACAATTAATGCTACTAACGTCGCATTTAAAATTGAACCAGGCGGAACTTACGTAACCGAATTGGGATATACAGGTGCTATCTCATTATGGAATCCAGATACTGTGGGAACCTCGGATTATACGATTACAGAATTAAAATACAAAGGAGTTTAAATCAATTAACGTAGGAAATAATTTTAGTACTTCCTACGTTGACTTTATCGCACAAAATCAAATTAAAAAAAATGGATAGATACTTACACCATTCAATTAAAAAACTACAGATAATTAGAAACAATATTCAAGATTTTTCAATGCCTTATAAGCAATATGGAACTCTTGACAAAGAAATAATGATTGATAAATATATGCGACTCATAAATGAACCAAAATATTACTTACACAAGCGAGGCATATGGTAGCAACCGAGAGAATCCGCGAAAAAATTATAGGTAACCGTTTTAGAACATTTCGATACACTGAACCATTGCCAGAAGCGCCATTTAGATTTTATGAAACATTTGAGCGATTAATAGATCGGTTTCCGATACTTAGACGCTATGAACAATACAAAAAAACAATTGTAGACGCTGACTTTGTTGTAGGCGATTTTTCAATTACTGCATCTTCAGATGAGTGTAATGATTCAATTGAAGCTGAAATCGGATTATTCGGATTGTATGCAGTTAATTACAAGTTTTACAGGCGTAAAATTAAATGCAGATTGCCACCACCACCATCACCACCACCAAGAGATGATTTTGAAAAAGAATATTTTATTCCTCCTGCGTGTTCGCAGGGTAGGCAAGTGTATATTTGGCATGAAGAAGAAAAGTATGAGTACATTGATTATCTAAGCACTGTCGTAGGCGATCCAGTACTTAAATGGGAATTCTCTAAAAACACATCAAAAATAAATAAAGTAGTTTTTCCGGACAAAGTTTTTGATATATTTGATGGACAAAGTTATCGCCGGTATGTAGAAATTCATACTACACAAACGTTTGAATATAGATCAAATTTTTTAAGCGAAGCGCCAAAAAAACGAAGAGATTACACTTATATTTATTATTATGGACTTCTAGGAAATAGATTTAATTTAGGTAACTTTGGATTTGAGGAATTTGGTTATACTTCTGGATGGATAAGCTTTGATCACAACTTTTTTTGTATCAGAGGCTGACGACGATAGGCAAAAAACTTTTCAAAGAACTCGCACACGACCTGCTGCTCAAAGTCCATCCGCTGGACTTCACGACCCAGATAATCCTGGAATATACATAAATACTGCGTCTGACAATTACAAGCCAGCAGGTAATCAAGCAGAATCACCTGAAAGAGCAGTTTCAAGAAGCTTTGTTTCTTCTGAGCCCGGAGCCTTTGGAGGACAAGTTATTACTTGGAGACTAAGTAGTGATGATGAAATTATTAAAAACAGGCAAGTCTACAAACCTCTTGTTTTTTGCGAAAATGACAGTCCTTTTCTTAAAAATGATGAGCCACCAAGAGATCCACCACCACCACCAAGAAATATGAAATGTTGCCCTGATTATTCTGCATTACTACGCGAGATTTACAAAGTAGTACAACAAAATAAGAAAGCGATAGGAGTTGATGAGTATCCAGCAAGTGTTCCCGTGTCTTTGATTAACAAGGAAGGTAAAGAGAAAGGTGCTAAAAAAATACTTAATCTTACTCAATTACTAGCATGGTACGTTGAAAGATTTGACGAAGTCGTTGGACAGTTTGAGATACCAATAAATATAGATGACATCGATCTAATCCAAGCTGGAAATCAATCGGTAAAAATACGTTTACCAAATATTGCAGAATCAATAGCTGAAATATTTTTGATGGTTCTTAACATGACTATCAACAGTGAAGTGCAAACTAATATTGCAACTAGAACACTTGTTGAAACAGGTGCGGATAAACAACAAAACTTTAAATCATATATGATGCTTGAAGCTATTACCGAATACCTCGGCTTTAGGTACAAAGAAGAAAGTAAAACGATGCCATTAGCTTTTACTCCTGGAGAAGAAAGTTTTCAAAAAATGCTTGTAGAAAAACAAGTAGAAGTGTCATGCATTGAATTCGACGACAAGATAAATTTACCCAAACAAATGCAAGAACTTTTAAACGCGGCTGCCATTATTAGAGGTGCTTTATGGAAACAACTAGACCCCAAAAAAGATTTTAAACAACAATTGCTAGAATCGTTGATTGCCAGTAGTGAATTACTTAAAAAAGGTACAGGGACGCTAGACCTAAGTAAACTTGAAAAAGAAATAAATCAAATTCAAAAGGAACAAAACGAATAAATGACACTTACGTTGGTTATCGAAAAGTTTGCTTCAAGAGCTATTCGTAAAATTTCAACTAATAAAAAAATTAGAAAGTTTATTCCCAAAGCTGGAGCTATTCAGAAAAAAAATAAAGGCTTGTTTAGTCAACTATGGAATGGCTTTGCAAAATTTAGTGTTAGCTTATTAAGTGGTGTATGGAAGGCTCTATCATCTGGTTTTAGCTGGTCGTTTACTGCATTAATGGGAGTTATTCATGCAAGTAAAGAGTTCATACTTAACTTTAACTGGAATCCATCGGATGCACAACTAGATTTAAATATCAAAATGCATTTGATTCTATACCTGGAGCAATAGGGCAATTTCTCGGTAAGGCTGCTGGATATCTTACTTGTGGCGCATTACCCGGAGCAGTGATATTTGCATTTAATCAACCCATGGGAGCGTATGTGTTAGAGGAATTAGGAATGGAGGCGTTAGAAGAATTGACAGGAAGTTTAGCAAATTTAATACGTGTTACGGCTACTTCATTTAGGCAAGCTGTTTTTGCGTACACTCATAAACAATTAAGGACGTTATGGAGGGAATCTGATAGTAATTTTAGGAAAAGATTACAAGCTACAGGGTTAAAAAAACAGTTTATTGACAAAGCAATTGCAGAACGAAATAAACCTTTTATTATTCGCTCAATACTAGATAAAAAAGTAGAATCAATTAAAAGTAAACCTCTAAAAAGTTTTGTAGAAAATTTTCTAGAAGAATTTGACGAAACTTGTATTGAAGCTGGCTATGTAATTGCTGGTGGACTAGATACTTACATTGCTCAAAAGAATTTAGAGAAAGTAACAGAGCGAAACTCTACTAAAAACATCGAAGTAGAAGTACAAGAAAACGGTAGCGTTACATTGAAAGAATTTAAACCAGCTACAACTACTTAAGTAAATATTTAAGTAAAAACTTATCTTGCTACTTGAATTTCAGTCTACACAGTTATTATGAGAAAAAACAATGCCTTTATATAATCCTGAAGATAGAACACTGAGAATCCTAAACATTACTAATTTTGTTTTACTGCCAAACACAGCCTTGCTTGATATAGGAAATGAATCTACACGAGAATCTTTTATTATTACTAACTCAAGTAGCGCAATAGTTTTTGTTAATTTTGACGAAGATGAAATCACTTTTACTAGTTTTCACGTCAGAATTCCTGCTAATAATAGTTACAGTCCTCCAACATTCCTTAAGGCAAAAATCAACGTTAGAAATTCAAGTTCGTCTGTTAACGCGACAATTAAACTCGTAGAATTTGGATAACCAAAATAAGAGTTTTTCTATAAACTATATTTACGCTTAGAAAAATTAACGCAAGCTTTGAAAAGCTATAATTGACTTAGAGATGAACCTGGTATATTTGGGGTATAAACGTTTCTAAGCTGTTGTTTGCCGCCATTGACAACAGCTTTTCTTTTACTTAGTGTTTAGTCGTGGGGTATATTTGGTTAAACTATTGGTTAAACCATTAGATTAACCAAATAAGGGAAACACACAAGATAATAAACTATAAGTGTTGATGCTATTTGGATACAGGCAATACAGAAAAAAGTGAGTACAAAAAAAGAACCCTAACTGTAGGGTTCTTTAAACATTTGCATCGCTCAACTACATAGAATGTCTTAATTGGTATCTACTTAATTCTAGCTCTAGTTCAGCATTACGCTTACGCAATCTTGCTATTTCATCTTTTAATTTATCCAGTTCATTCATGCCGTCAAAACTTTGTTCAAAAGCTTTACGTCTATGTTCAATCCCAAAATGTGATTGATATACTTTCGTATGCATCTCTACAGAATGCCCTAAATTATCGGATGCAGCCTTAATCGGTACTCCCATTAAATGCGCTCTAATTGCACAGGCATGACGTAAATCATATGGTTGAAAGGGAATTTTAGAGCTACAAAAATTCTTAGATATTAATTGAACTTTATACTCTAGTTGGTCACTTGTTTCACTCCCAGTTAACGCGGTTTTAAATAATTCAATACTTTCTTGATTCTTTAAATCAAATAATTCTACCCAATCAGGTACAAATGGAAACACTTCTCTGTATCCAGTTTTATTTGATTCATGAACTTTGAAAGTATTGTGGATGTTATCCTTTGATAAAAACCAATTAAAGTTAGGGTTATTAACTATCTCACGAGGTCTTAATCCGTAAGTAGCAAGCAAACCATAAGCTAACTTATAAATTTTCCAGTTATCTTTGACTTCTTTCCTTACGGCTGAATTATTCTCATACTTATTCTGAAAATAATTAACACAAGAAACAACTTGTTTATCGTCCGGTATCTTTCTATGACGTTTTTTGTGTTTTAAAGTTAACTCGCTAAAATCTACATCTATTGATAACGCTTTAGCTATTATCCGAGCAACTTTTATTACTTCATTTCTAACAGCAGGTGAATTAACTGTCAGCAATTTATTTTTTAAACTTTCAGCATTGATGAATGAATCACTCAAAAATACTCTCTTGTAATTTCCAAGATATATTTTAAAAGTCCCTTCGCTTTTTAGCGTTCTTTTCCGAGTTGAAAAGTAAACGTCTTCAAACTGCTCGTAAAATTCTTTGAATGTAATATTATTTTTTCTGCTTGCCTGAGTACCTAAATACTTATCAGTCCAAATAAACATTTTACGAGCTATCAATTTTCCTAGCTCATAAGCTTCCTCCTCAGCAGTTTTCAGTCCCTCACAGTTAGCAGGTATTCCCAAACTGATTTTGTATTGCTTAGTATCCTTACCATTTTTATTTGTATCGTTAGGACGTAAAGGAAGTGTAGCTCTAAGTTGCAAGGCACCTCGGTAAGATTCAATGCTTACCTTTACCTTACCTACTTTAAGTCTTTGATTAACTTTGAGTAACTCTTGGTCAAATTTCATATGATAATGCTCTTCAGTTGCTTTCCTATGTTTTAACCCCCCCCTATAAGATCCGTCTGTAGTAGCTGGTGGCTCAAAATCATCGAATATGGTTCCCTGTATGTCTTTCATCTGTTTACTAAATGTTGCCTATTTTAACTAATGTTCTATTTAAACAATTAGTTAAACTAAATGGTTTGCAGCAAACAGTTTACGATATATTAGGCTTTTAGGTCAACCGTAACCTGGTGTAGGTTGTGCAGGTCGTGGTATTATTACCTCCATCAACTTCTTAGAAGAAAATGGCGCGTACCAAGACTTAGATTTCGTATCTTACGACGTATTAGGTGACGTTGTATGTGGCGGTTTCGCTAACTACCACAAAATCTGATATCATCTGATAAATTGTTTTGAAAGCAGTTATGATGCGCGATTTATCAAGAGCATTGGGTTATTGTCGAGTTTCTACCCAAAGACAGCATACAGAAGGTCATGGACTCGAACGATATATTGAGCGGTTAAAACAATACGGGTTGAGTGAGGAGCAAATTCATTGGGATATAGAATCGGGTGCTAGTGATAAGCGCAAAGGATATAATCAGCTATTAGAATTAGTGCGGAGTGGTTGTGTTGATCAAATAATTGTGCCATGTTTTGACCGATTTACTCGCTCTGCACTAGGTTGGGAAGTTGCACGTCAGGAATTACAGAAATTTGGAGTAGAGTTGATATTCCTTGACGGTGGAAGTTTGGATTTAGAGACTCCGGAGGGATTATTTACCAGCAGAATATTAGCTGCGATGTCTGCACAGGTGAGAGATAAAAATAGATACAATGCTATCCAAGGACATCGATATTTTCAAGAGAAAAGGAAGATTTACCAAGCAGTATTCGGTTTTGTGAAAAATGGTGATAGTGTCGTTCCGAATACAAATCAATATCGAGATACTGTCTATACTCATGCTGAAGTTGCTGTTTTATGTGTAGAGACTTTCATCGAGTTGGGAGAATTATCCAAAACCATTCGGAAATTAACTGAAAAGTATGGGTTAGAGCGGGTTGGTAAGTATAAATATGAAGATTTTCCCAGAGATGTCTCTTCATTCCGTCGCTGGCTGTCCAATCCTCAATTATGCGGTATGATTTGCTATTATCCATTCAATTCTCAGAAAAAAATCATTTTACAGTCTGAGCATCAAGGAATTATCTCCGTTGCACAGCATCAACAGATAATTCAGATTTTGTCTATCCATCCCTGTGGGAGACGTAAATATATTACCAATCCATTGGTCGGATTATGTAAATGTGCTGAATGCGGTTCAACCATGGAAAAGCGCTCTACAAAAGTCAATGGAAAAATCTACGAACACTTAAAATGTCCCGGTGCTTATCCAAAACCCCGTCAACCAAAAAAATGCAGTGTGCGAACTTATTTTCGGTTAGAAGCTGCTATTGATGCTGTAATTCAAGCTTTAAAGGAAAAGGCTGAAAATATAGTCGATAATATGCCAGTGGAAACTACAGAAGAAGTACCAATTGAGATACTAGAGTTGCAGCAGCAAATCTTTAAACTTAAGCAATTAAAAGACTCTGATTTTGATAGCACCATCAACATTAAACAACAAAAATTAGAAAGTTTAATCAAAACTTCAGAGCTAAATGTAGTCGCAGATGCTAGTAGAACCCAGGTTTTACGAAGTATTGCTATGAGTAAAGGTTTTTGGGAGATAGTTACGAGGGAAGAATTAACTGCAATTTTTCACGAATTAGTCGAGGAAGTAGTCTGTTCGGTGTCGCAAAGAGATTCTACTGTTTCGCGATCGCAATTGTTTGCTCCACGACTTAAAATTTGATTTCGTTCTTCTTCTGGTAAAGAAGCTAAGTATCTCTGTGCTGCTATCCAGAGTATATCTGCTACTTTTTTAGAAATTGGCATGGTCAAAATATTGAACTGATTATTTTTAGGTTAGTTTATTGCTGATAAATTTCTGTTCGTAGGGAACTCAGATAATCAGTTATCAGTTGCTGCCGGTGTATGGTGGGAGATCAGGTAGGAAGTATATTAATAGACATCTGGGAAAATTAATCATTTATCACCCAGGACTTTTGTCGAGATTTAGCATTGCTACACCTCTACATATTTTCCGGAGATGTCTAAGAGCGTGTTTATAAATAAAAAATAAAATTCTTGTAGGGTGTGTTAGATGCACGACTATGTTCTTCTAAAACATATAATTTGAATACATCTAACACACCAAAAGTTGTTGGTGCATTACGGCAAATTTTCAGCTACTCTTTTTTCTATCGAATCCCAGAAAGCCGTAACACACCAAAATTTCCATTTATTTTATAAACACCCTCTAATAGATAACTATTATAAAAACCCCATGTCTGATTGTAGGATTATTGTTTTAGTTTGTATTTGAAAAATATTTAGTAAAAAGAGGTAAATAAAAATGAAAAATCTATGATTTAAAAATGAAAAAAATATGATGAAACCCAATATTTAAAACAGGTTATACTCAAATATACAGTCGTTTATTTATTATTTTTACCAATATTATGGAAACAGTTTTTATGGGATTGGGTTTAGCTGCTGATGCTTGTGCTGTTTCTCTTAGTAGTGGAATGTTTATTAAACATATAAAAATTAATAAAGCCTTAAAAATAGCTTTGTTTTTTGGTGTTTTCCAAGCATTAATGCTTTTGATTGGCTGGTTTATTGGACTGAGTTTTAGAGAAATATTATCCCAAGTAGACCATTGGATTGCTTTTGGTTTATTGTCTTTTCTCGGAGGAAAATTAATTTATGAATCAATGCAAGTAGAAAATGATGATAAACCATTTAACCCCCTTGATTTTTACAATCTTTTAGGATTAGCGATTGCTACTAGTATTGATGCATTGGCTGTAGGTATTAGTTTATCAGTATTAAAGACTTCTATTTTATCAGCCGCTGGTAAGGTAGGTCTAATTACATTTGCTATATGTTTTATTGCTGTTTATATAGGTCATAGTTTTGGCGATTTGTTTAAAAATAAAGTTGAAATAATTGGCGGTTTAGTATTAATATTTTTAGGATTTAAAATTTTATTTGAGCATTTAGGTTAATAATTTTGGTCTGGCGACTATAAGTCCCACGGCAGTCGCTCATGGGGGAGACCACGGCGCGGGTGCGGTGCGATTGCCACCGTTCCGCACCCGTGCCTCCCCAAGACCACACTTTCCGCTGCGTCTAGTAAGGGTTTTTTCTATCGGTAATCTTCTGCCGGGAAGGGAGTAATTTAGATTAACTTCAATTAAACTTCTGGCTCATCAATGTGATCCGCGACTTCACGATAGATGTTCATCACATGAGTATCTGCCAAACTATAATAAACATTGCGTCCTTCACGACGATATTTGACTAGACGCATGGTACGCAAAATTCTCAGTTGGTGGGAGACTGCGGATTCACTCATCTTTACAGATGCGGCTAAATCGCAAACGCATAACTCTTGTTTTGCTAAAGCTGAAAGGAGACGCAAGCGGTGTGGGTCTGCGAGAGTTCCGAAAAAATCAGCCATCCGCTGCGCTTTGGATGTCGGTATAATTTCTGGTTGTACCTGACGGACATTATCTAGATGAACTTCACGAGAATCACAGTTAGGTAAATCAAGATTTAATAAAGGTTGCTGTTTCGATTGAGTTGGTTTTGTCATGGGAGTTACATCTACGACAAGCAAAGCCTCGCAAAGTCGCTGTTTTGCGAAGCTTTGATCAGAAATAACGATACTGAGAATCATTATAGCGAAGCTTGAACAAATGTTCATTTATCATATCGGATTGTAGCTGGACTTCAATTGAGAAAACTAACTATTGCTATTCTAAATTTTATTTGAAATAAATAATCTTTGAAAGATGAAAAAATCGCTGTATTACCTATGGTAGGGAGAATATATACAAATATGAAATCAGCATGAAATAAGAGTATTTCTTTTGATAGAAATTTGATTTAGCTCTAATGATAGACGCAAACTAAAGGAATAATTATCTATCAATATATAAGCGTGCATTTTATAACAGGAAATAAATTGATGTATGCTTTTAATTCACGAAAAATACTAGTATATCAAGCCAGTCCCCATGACAAACAATTTACACCACCAATTGCTAAGTCTTAATATTTCTTCCCACTGCCGACTGCCCGACTTAGAAGGCAGAAAGAATAAAGCTTATTTTTTAGACTCAAAACAAAAAATCTCAAATGGAATCCAAATCTGATCGCAAGCCCTACATTAGCCTACTGATTGCACTGTTAATTTCTTACGTCGTAATGTTCTTCTTGATGCTTTCACGAGTTAATGAGTTTGCCAATTTATTCCTCAGCCTCAATCAAGTGTACATGGCAGGATTAATGATAGCAGCCATGTTGATCATTATGCTGACGGCAATGGGTTCAATGTACAAAAACAAGAAATTAAACATTGCACTTCTGATTGGGGGAACTGCAATCATATTCATGTTTTGGACTCTTTTGCGATCGCAAACAGGAGTAGGAAATCAACAATTTTTGCGCTCTATGATTCCCCATCACGCTGCGGCTATTCTCGTATGTGAGCAGGCATCGCTGACAGATTCACGGATTCAGCAGCTCTGTACGGAGATTGTCAAGACCCAAAAGGAAGAAATTAGAATAGTGATGGTGAATATGAAAACGGTTATGTGTCAGGAGCTAAGCATATTTATCTACCACATTTAGAAAACCACTTAGATGAGTTAGATAAAAAGCAGTCAATTGCTACTTACTGTGGTAGTGGTTATCGAGCTTCAATAGCTGCAAGTATTTTACAAAAACACGGTTTTGAGAAGGTTATTAATATACCTGGTTCGTGGATTGCTTGGAAAAATCAAAATTTACCAGTTGAACAATCAATGTAAATCCTGGATATTCATTTAATTGTAAAGATTTTGGGCATTTGATTTTTTGAATCCTTGACTCTCTAGTCTACTAGAGGGTTTATCATAGTACTTAATTAATTTTTAATTTCAACAGGAGTTACGCAATTGTCACAAAACCCTGGTTGGTGCCGTACTCTAACTTTCATATGATTGGGTTAAAAATCAGTCAGTGTACAAGCACCCTACAATCAAAATATGCCAGTTGCGTAAGTCCTATTCAAATGATTTTTACCCTTAATGTGAATTAAGATTATCCTTCTTTTAAAAGGATTTTAAAACCTAATTAAATTCCTATCTATTGTGGAAATTATCAACGTAGTAAGAAGATTTTGATGATTTAATTCACATCAAAGGTAATTTATAAAAAGATGATTCAATAATTAATAACAAGGTTAAAGGTTAAAGGTTAAAATTACCAATTACCAATTACCCATTACCCATTACCCATTACCCATTACCAATTATGGATACTATTACCCTTAAACTAAAAGGCATGAGTTGTGCTTCTTGTGCTAAAAGTATTGAAAAAGCTATTAATTCGGTTCCCGGAGTTAGCGAATGTAATGTTAATTTCGGTGCTGAACAAGCTACTGTTAAATATAATTCTCAAAAAATTGATATTAAACAGATTCAAGACGCTGTTGAGGCAGCAGGATATAGCGCAAATCCCCTACAAGAACAAGAAATGATTACTGGGGAAGATGACAAAGACAAAGCTGCGAGAATTGCCGAATCCCGCGACTTGATGCATAAGTTAATTGTAGGAGGTCTAATTAGTATTATCCTCATAGTAGGTTCATTACCAATGATGACCGGATTACACTTACCCTTTATTCCTACATGGTTGCATAACCCGTGGTTGCAGTTAATGTTAACCATACCCGTACAATTTTGGTGCGGTTACGGGTTCTATATCGGGGCTTGGAAAGCTGTCAAACGTCATAATGCCACAATGGATACTTTGATTGCTTTGGGTACTTCAGCAGCGTTTTTCTATTCGCTATTCGCAACAGTATTTCCCGATTTCTTTATCAATCAAGGGTTGATGCCGGAGGTGTATTATGAAACTGCTGCGGTTGTAATTACTTTGATTCTTTTAGGAAAGTTTTTTGAAAATCGTGCTAAAGGACAAACTAGTGAAGCAATTCGTAAGTTAATCGGTTTACAAGCTAGAGATGCACGGGTAATTCGTAACGGAAAAGAAATAGATGTTCCGATTCAAGAAGTTCAGCTTGGTGATATTATTCTTGTGCGTCCTGGTGAGAAAATACCTGTAGATGGAGAAGTTATTCAAGGTACATCAACTATAGATGAAGCAATGGTGACGGGGGAAAGCCTACCTGCGAAAAAGCAGCCCGGTGATGAAGTTATCGGCGCAACAATTAATAAAACTGGTAGTTTTAAGTTTAGGGCAACAAGGGTAGGGAAAGATACTGTACTATCACAAATTGTCCAATTAGTCAGACAAGCCCAAGGAAGTAAGGCTCCTATTCAGAGATTAGCAGACCAAGTGACCGGATGGTTTGTCCCGGTGGTAATCGCGATCGCAATTTCTACTTTTGTGATCTGGTTTAATACGATGGGTAATATCAGCTTGGCTTTAATTACTACGGTGGGTGTTTTAATTATCGCTTGTCCCTGTGCTTTGGGTTTAGCTACTCCCACATCGGTTATGGTTGGTACGGGGAAAGGTGCTGAAATGGTATTTTGATTAAAGGTGGGGAAAGTCTGGAACTCGCTCATAAAATTCAGACGATTGTTTTGGATAAAACCGGGACTTTGACAGAAGGGAAACCTACTGTGACTAATTTTATTACTGTGGGTGGTACTGTTAATCAAAATGAGTTGAAACTGATTCAATTAGCGGCGAGTTTAGAGCATAATTCAGAACATCCTTTAGCGGAAGCTATAGTTAGATATGCTGAGTCTCAGAATGTGGAGATTACAGATGTTGATGATTTTGAAGCGGTTGCTGGGAGTGGTGTTCAAGGATATGTTTCAGATAAATTCATCCAAATTGGCACTCAGCGATGGCTCGATGAAATTGGAATTAATACTAGTATGTTTGTTGAGGAAAAACAGGCTTGGGAATCCCTTGGACAAACTGTAATTTTGATTGCTGTCGATGGACAAGTTGAAGCTTTGATGGGAATTGCCGATACTCTCAAAGCTAGTTCGATTACAGCGGTAAGAATGATGCAGAAGTTGGGTTTGTCTGTGGTGATGTTAACGGGAGATAACCGTCCTACAGCAGAAGCAATTGCTAGTAAAGTTGGTATTGAGCGCGTTTTTGCGGAAGTTAGACCAGACCAAAAAGCGGCAGTTGTCAAGTCTTTGCAGCAACAAGGTAAAATTGTCGCAATGGTGGGAGATGGGATTAATGATGCTCCAGCCTTAGCACAAGCTGATGTGGGAATGGCTATTGGCACCGGAACTGATGTTGCTCCCCGCCGCAAGTGACATCACTTTAATTTCGGGTGATTTGCGTTCTATTGTCACGGCAATTAAGCTGAGTCGTGCGACTATCAATAATATTCGTCAAAATCTGTTCTTTGCTTTCTTCTACAATGTTTTGGGTATTCCCATTGCTGCGGGAGTTTTGTTTCCCATATTTGGTTGGTTACTTAATCCGATTATTGCTGGGGGTGCCATGGCTTTTAGTTCGGTTTCGGTGGTGACGAATGCTTTGCGGTTGCGTAATTTTCAATTGAAAGGGTGAGGAGGAAAGATATTTTTTTAACGCAAAGGTGCGCGGAGTTGAGCGCAAAGGTACGCAGAGGGGAAGAAAGGAGTTTATTTATGTTGAATAAAAAGAAGTTTTTAGCAAGTATGGTTGGAGTGGGGTTTTTTCTCTGGGTTGTTTCAGGGGAAGCTTTGGCTCAAATGCATCTAGAAATGCCTGTTTCTCAAGAAAATATCCAATTTCAAGCCATTGAGCAACCTTTGGGATTAAAAATTGTGGTTACTTTGGGTGGTATTGGTTTGATTGGATTGGAGTTGTGGTGGTTTCTTTTGAGTAAGTCTAAAACCAATTGAAAATGTTTTTTGGTGGTAGTTAGCGGTATGTGGCGGTTTCGCTATGCCTATTCGTGAAGGTAAAGCACAAGAAATCTACATCGTGACTTCCGGTGAGATGATGGCAATGTATGCTGCTAACAACATTGCTCGTGGTGTTCTTAAGTATGCTCACTCCGGTGGTGTACGTTTGGGTGGTTTGATTTGTAACAGCCGTAAAGTTGACCGAGAAATCGACTTAATCGAAACCTTGGCTGAACGTTTGAACACTCAAATGATTCACTTCGTACCTCGCGACAACATTGTACAACACGCTGAATTGCGCCGTATGACTGTTAACGAGTACGCACCCGATAGCGCACAAGCTAAAGAGTACGCTGCGTTAGCTGAGAAAATCGTTAACAACAAAACCTTACCATTCCTACACCTTTAGACCGGACAAGGTAAGTTTTTTGTGTAGAATATCTAAACCTCTAGTAATCATAGGTGTTTGAGAGTGAAAGTAGGGTACGTTAGAGTTTCAACAGGAGAACAAGAAGAGGCTTTAGTTCAACAAACAGAGCGAATCAAAAAAGCTGGTGTTACCATAATTTTCTCAGATGTGAAGTCTGGAAGGTCAGATAACAGAATAGAATTTAACAAACTTTTAGAACAATGTCGCAACGGTGAGATTTCCGAAATAGTGATTACCAGAATTGATCGACTAGCAAGGTCAATAGTTACAATTAATAAAGCAATTGCATTATTTAATCAGATGGGAATCAAATTAATCATTCTGGATTCACCTGTTGATGATTTACAGAATCCCTTTGCAAAATTTTCATTAAACCAGATGGGAGCATTAGCTGAATTTGAATTAGACTTGCTTCAAAATCGAGTCAAGCACGGATACAATCATTTCCGAGAACAAGGGAAGGCTTGTCCTCAACCACCATTCGGCTATGCAAGAATTGATGAAAAATATGTACCTGATTTATCGTTGCATGATTCAGGTAAAACTCATTGGGCAATTGCCAAAGAAATTATCGAATATTTATTAACAAATCAAAGTAGTATCAGGAAGACAATTCAATTTTTTTTTAAAGAATATAATGTCAAATTTTCTCCTACTGGATTAACAACCTGGTTACATAACCCAGTGTTAAGAGGAAATACCAGATATCATGTCAAGAAATATCGTAGTAATCCGGAAAATTGGGATATCAGATATCACACTCACGAACCGCTAATAAGCAATGATATTTACAGAGAAATAGAAACATTATTAGCTGAAAATAGTCGTCGCTGGGGAAAGAATAATCGGGACAATAGTAACATTGGTAAAGCGTTATTATCTGGTCAAATATTTTGTGGTGATTGTGGCGGAAAATGCTATGCAAACAACAAGCCATATATTCCCGTTCGATGCAAAAACCGTGGGATGTATGGTGATCAATATTGTCAAAATAAAAAAAGCATTCATCTTATGAAAGTGGTAGATGCAGTAGATAAAGAATTGAGTAAAAAAGCTATTTATTTGAAAGATTTTACACTCAATAATCAACCAACCAAGCAATCAGAAACAGCAGAAATTATTGAGTTGAAATCATCATTGATGAATTTAGAAAAATTACCTGCAAATGCAGCGATTGACGAGGCAATTATCAAAATAAAATTACAGATACAGCAGCATCAGATTAAGAATATTAATCAAACGGCTTTTCAAATTGAACAGGTTAAAGAATTTGTACAGGTTTTTTCTGATACTAGATTTTACAAAAATATGAAAGAATCAGTCAAAAACAAACTATACAAAAAATTCATCAAGTCAGTTACAATATTAGGCGGCGAGGTTGTTACTGTTGATTTTGTTCAATTGGTTTGCTGAATCAGGATTGTTCATTACTTGCTTTAATGCATTATCATCAAGGTACTTGAAGTGTGTAAACAGCATTAATTGTTCTAGTAATTCTTCGGCTAGAGTTTTCATTTACTTATTCACAAAAAATTAGCTAATCAACTGATTAACAATAAGATAATGCTTAATTAATTCTTGTGTTGTACTAGATAAACAATAAGTCTAGGAAAACGACATTGATGAATAAAAATATTAAGTCCGGATGATTACTCTGTTCCCGTTAAAAGATTACCGTTCGCGCAGCGTCTCCCCCAGGGAGAAAAAAAAACCTTACTAGACGCAGAGAACGCATTCGTAAAGAGATAAAGAGAAATAGATAATTTTCGAGCGGGATAGGAGTAGTTATTATTCTCTGTTGACTGATAACTGATAACTGTTAACTGACAACTCGATACCACTGAGTTTGTCCATTAGGTTGATCGATTAAATTCACAGCTACAGCTTGTAATTGATTGCGGATAGAGTCGGATAAAGCGAAGTTACGATTTTTACGTGCATCTTGTCGCTGCTGAATTAGCACTTCAAATTACTTTCTCGACGCAACTCTTTTGCTAATTCAAATAAAACAGCTAACCCTCCAGGTGTATTAAAATCATCATCCATTAGACATCTCCATTTGCTGCATAAGCATAGTTTTTTCGTTCTAATTCTGCAATCAACTGATGAATTGCTGGGATATTTTCTGTCACACGGGGATACTCAAATGCATCTATGACATTTAAACGACGGATATCTTCAAAGTAGGCTTGAATGTACTTTTGGGAAACCTCTTCCATTGAAGTCTTTTCAACCTTAGCTCGATTGAGAATTTTGTCATCAATATCGGTAAAATTTTGCACGTAGCGAACAGAATAACCCAGCCATTGCAAATAGCGCCGCACCACATCCCAAACAATATAAGACCTTGCATGACCCAAGTGACAATAATCATACACCGTCACACCACAGCAGTACATTTTTACCTTTCCTGTTTCTAACGGTTGAAAGGTTTCTTTACGACGGCTCAGGGTGTTATATATTGTCAGAGTCATAGGTAAATAATTAAGTTAGGAAATAACAAACAAATTCCAAATTTTCAAGATTTCAATATTGCGATCGCAAAACTAAAAGACATTACAAAATTTAAGATGCATCTTAAATTATATTAGATGTCTCTAGTACTGAAGGAACGGGAAAAACTTGATTAAACTGAATAATTCCTTTAATAGCATTAAATATTGGCTGCCATTTTACACCACGAATATGCTTATGGCATTTGTCTATTTGGTCATCAGTAGCTTGGTCGCAATGATTAACTACTATTTTATCAGCAAAGAATATTTGATTAGTTACTAAGTAACGTTGTGCGTCTGTAGGTGGATATTTAGTTGCATTAATCACTGTAATAACTTCTCTCAAAATAATCTTTTCTGGGGAAAAGTGTTGACGAATTGTTCTGATGACTGGAATTGGATCAGTTTCGTGACTAGCTTCAATAAACAATTGCTGAGTGTCTACTTTTTCAGTTTCTCTATCAACAAGTAAATTGTTAATTAATTGTTTTAAATCGTTGAGTCCACTACAGCAAATACAACCACTACTAAGCTTTTGGTTGCCACTTTGTATATGTTCTACAGTAGTTTGACTTTGACTACTTAGATGTTTTATCAGACTTGTTTTTCCACTACCTGCAAACCCTAGAACTAGAGTCACAGGCAATGATATAATTTGATTTACCATTGCCTTTGTCAAAGTGACAAATTAGTGAAAATTACCATTGTGTCGAATCAAATTCATAAATTCCTCACGAGTACGTGCATCTTCTGAAAATACACCACGCATTGCACTAGTAACAGTCCAAGAACCAGGTTTTTGTACACCACGCATTACCATACACATATGACTGGCTTCTACAACTACTGCTACACCTTGGGGTTTGAGTAAACCTTGGAGGGCATCAGCAATTTGTAAAGTCAATCTTTCTTGTACTTGTAAGCGTCTTGCATACATTTCACAAATACGGGCAATTTTTGATAACCCGATAACTTTACCATTAGGAATATAAGCAACATGAGCGCGACCAATTATTGGTAAAATATGGTGTTCGCAGGAACTAAAAATATCAATATCCCTTACCAATACCATTTCGTTTGCATCTTCTGTAAATACTGCACCATTTAATAGTTCATCCAAAGATTCATCATATCCTTTGGTCAAAAACTGTAAGGCTTTAACAACTCTTTTCGGAGTATCTTTGAGTCCTTCTCTATCTGGGTCTTCTCCTAATCCAAGTAGTAAAGTTCTCACCGCTTGCATCATTTCTGCTTCTGTAACATTAGGTTGTTGTTTAGTAGATAAAGATGAAACAACTTGCTCAGCAGAATTTAATTCGGGACGAAAAGATAAAGTCATTATTTTTAGTTGATGGTTGATGGTTGTTAGTTGATGGTTGTTAGTTGATGGTTGTTAGTTGATGGTTGATAGTTGATGGTTGACAATAATTAACCACTAACCACTATCTACTTCCGACAAATTATAATAAACAATTGTGCAGTTGAGAATGTATTTCATTCGCATCTAAATCACGACCGATGAAAACTAGCTGATTTTTACGGTTTTCAGTAGACCATACATCACCATCTAGTTGATACCGAGGACCACTAAGTTGAAAAATATGTCTTAATTCACTATCGCTAAACCAAAGAATACCCTTGGCTCTAAAGACATTTTCTGGCATTTTTTCATTTAAAAATGTCTCAAATTTATGGACATCAAAAGGTTTATTGCTCTGAAAAGATATAGAAACAAATCCATCATTTTCTAAATGGTCAGAGTGATGGTGATGATGTTCATGGTGGTGATGGTCATGATGTTCATGATGATGATGGTGGTCATGTTCGTGACTCTCTTCTTCAATCAAGGAAGAATATTCATTTTTAGAGGTTAAGTCAACATCTAAAATCAAAGGTAAAGCGACTTTACCATAAGAAGTACGAATAATTTTTGCACCGACTTTATTATCATGAATAAAATCTTCTAGTTCTGATAATTTTTCTTCTCCAACTAAATCAGTTTTATTCAGGAGAATAATATCACCATAAGTTATCTGTTTTAAAGCAGCTTCACTTTGAAAATGTTCACTGTTAAAAGTTTCTGCATCAACAAGAGTGAGTATGGAATCAATATTAGTCAAATCTCTCAGTTCTGTACCTAGAAAAGTTAAAATAATTGGTAATGGGTCAGCTACACCTGTAGTTTCTATAACCATATAATCAACACGGTCATCTCTTTCTAAAACTCGATAAACCGCATCAACTAATCCATCATTAACAGTACAACAAATGCAGCCGTTACTCAATTCCATCATGTCATCATCTGTGGATACGAGTAACTGACTATCAATATTAATATCACCAAATTCATTTACTAATACGGCAACTTTTAAATCTTCTTTATTTTGCAGAATCTGATTGAGTAATGTCGTTTTCCCACTACCTAAAAACCCTGTAATGATAGTAACAGGCATTCCTCGCTTGGGAATATCAAGAGTGATATTAGATTTGGGTGCAGTTAGTTGAGTCATAATTTATCCTTTGATTTAATGTTAGGGTGTGAATTTTATTAGCGCAGTAGAGATGATTTTACTTTATAAGTAATTTTTAATCTCCTATTGCTGCTGGAATTCTGGCTAAAATTCCTTTTTGCAAAACTTCTGGTCGTTGGTTTCTGGGAACTATACCATTAGGGCTAGCATGATATTGTTCGCACAATTTTAATATATCTCCTGCACTTTCTAATGGGGGTAAATCACCAAACATTAAACTAGTTTTATTTGGAGCAGCTAATGCTACAGCACAAGGTCTTTTACAAGCACTTAAACATTCTACTTCTGCAATTAAAGACTCAGATTTTAATGACCATTGTTGATGCAATTCTAGTAATTTACTAAATAAAACTTTACCACCTCTTTCGCCCATATAATCACGCTGTGTGAGTGAAAAATAACAAGATTTACAAACAAATAATGTGTGAGAAGCCATATTAGATAAATTCCTGTAATTAAGATTATTTATCTTGATTGAGTCTACTTATATCTGTATACTCAATTTCGGCAATAGATTTATGAATTTTATATTGTTGTACGGGATTGCTCATTACATTAATTACCGTTTCAATTGGTGGACATCCAGGTTCTGTACATTGTAATTGACTTAAAGAAATAGAAATTTCATCATCAATTTGCAAAGCTTGATAAATCCATTGCTTGACTTGTTT
Source organism: Richelia sp. SL_2_1 (assembly GCA_012033205.1). Taxonomy (GTDB): domain Bacteria; phylum Cyanobacteriota; class Cyanobacteriia; order Cyanobacteriales; family Nostocaceae; genus Rivularia. The sequence goes on from JAAUSO010000022.1 coordinate 48,063, forward strand.
AATATTTTGATAACTCGCTTTTTGAGATTGTTTACCAAAAGAAAAACTCATATAGTTTGTGACGTAGTTAATGCCAAAATTAACAGCTAAATAGTTGAGTTCAAAGCAATAGCTGACTGTAAACAAGTAATTGTTTCACTGATTGATAGCGCTCCTAAATCTCCTGCTTGTCGAGTACGCACGCTTAAAGTTTGGTTTTCCACCTCTCGTTTACCAACTACAGCTACTACGGGAATCTTTTCTAATTCAGCATTGCGAATTTGTTTACCTAATCTTTCTCCACTACTATCAACTTCTACTCTTAAGCCTTCTTTATGTAATTCCCTCGCTACTAATTCAGCATATTCTCGCACTTCATCACTAACTGGTAATAATCTACATTGAATCGGTGCTAACCATAAAGGAAAATCACCTGCATAGTTCTCAATTAAAATTCCAAAAAAACGTTCTATTGAGCCAAAAATCGCTCGATGAATCATAATTGGTCGCTGTTTAGTATCGTCAGCGCTAACATATTGCATATCGAATCTTTCAGGTAAATTAAAATCTACCTGAATCGTTGAACATTGCCACAAACGACCAATTGCATCTTGAATTTTAATATCTATTTTCGGTCCATAAAAAGCACCACCACCTTCATCAACAATATAATTCCAATCTTTAGTATCTAAAGCTTGTTTTAAAGCCGCAGTTGCTAACTCCCATACTTCGTCTTCCCCTACTGATTTACTCGGACGAGTGGAAAGATTTACTTCGTAATTATTAAAGCCAAAATCAGATAAAATTCGCTCGGTAAGATGCAATACTCCTAAAATTTCATCCGCTATTTGATTGGGTAAACAAAAGATATGAGCATCATCTTGAGTAAACCCACGCACGCGCATTAAACCATGTAGCGCACCTGAACGTTCATAACGATAAACTGTTCCTAACTCCGCCCATCTTAGAGGTAATTCTCGATAGGAGTGTAGTTTATTTTTGTAGGTCAGAACGTGAAAAGGACAATTCATCGGCTTAATTTGATATGCTTGTTTTTCCACTTCCATAGAGTCAAACATATTCTCACCATAAAAGTCATAATGACCCGATGTTTTCCACAAATCTAAATTCGCAATATGCGGTGTATATAATAATTGATAACCAAATTCTAAGTGAGATTTACGCCAATAGTCTTCAATTATATAGCGAATTATTGCACCCTTGGGATGCCAAAATACCAATCCTCCACCTGCATCTTCTTGAATACTAAATAAATCTAATTGTTGACCTAATTTTCTATGGTCTCTTTTTAATGCTTCTTCTCTTTGTGTTAAAAAAGCTTGTAATTCTTCCGGAGTTTCCCACGCTGTACCGTAAATACGTTGCAACATCGGTTTGGTTTCATCACCTTGCCAATATGCACCCGCAACACTTAATAATGCAAACGCTTTTTTATTAATTTCTCCAGTAAAATTTATATGAGGTCCAGCACATAAATCCCACCAACAATTACAACTATTTGTTTTTCTATCATCTTTTATATTATCTACAGCAAATAATGATAATTCTTTCTCCCCATCATCAGGAATTCCAATAAAATAACGAGTAATTGTCTCTCCATTGGGAATTCGTTCTAAGATTTCTAATTTATATGGTTCATTTAAAGCTGCAATCTCTTTTTTAATCTCTTCCCTTTCCACCTCTTCACGAATAATCGGTAAATTGTCCTTGATTATTCGTCGCATTTCTACTTCAATTTTACCCAAATCATCGGTAGTAATACTCACCGGACAATCAAAATCGTAGTAAAAACCTGTATCTGTAACTGGCCCAATTGCAACTTTTGTCCCCGGAAACAGCCTCTGTACAGCCATAGCCATCAGATGAGCGCAACTATGACGAATCCGCTCCAGACGCTGGATATCTTTTTCTTGCAAGTCTTCCTGAGATTCCGGTAATGAACTGACCATAACAAAATAGAATGAGAATCGTTATCATGATAGCGTAAAAATTAGTTTGATGTGAAGACTTTTTTGACTTGAAACAATTTGTAGAAACATAACTGTATAATACATATGCTCTACCATGAACTTAAAAGCGTTAATGGATGAAAACAGATACAATCTTTTACACTTTGCTACAAAATCTCCCTAGCGTATTATTTGAAATACTGCAACAATCTCCTACCCAAGCTTTACATTATGAATTTTCCTCTGTGGAGATAAAAGAACTTGCACGACGGATTGATGGTTTATTTTTACCAAAACCTGAATATCCCCAAGACCCGATTTACTTTGTCGAGGTACAATATCAGGATGATAAGAATTTATACTGGCGATTAATTACTAAAGCATTTGTTTATTTAAATCAGTATAGACCAGACAAAACTTGGAAAGCAGTAGTTTTATGGGCAAAACGTAGCCTTGACCCAGGTATCCCAATTGCGTATCAAACATCACTATATGATGAGTAAATACAAGTAATATATTTGGATGAATTAACTGATACTTCTTCCTCAATCGGGTTAGGGATTATTGGGATGGTAGTTGCTCCGGAGGAAGAAGCGGTAGAAGTTGCCAGAAATTTAATCGAAAAAGTCCAACAAGTAGATGTCAGCAACCGTCGACAGCTTTTAGAATTAGTAGAAAGGATGTTGATTTACAAATTCTCCAATCAAACTAGACAGGAGTTAGCAGCAATGTTTGGATTAACTGAGTGGCGACAAACTAAATTTTATCAGGAAGTTAAAGAAGAAGTAAAACAAGAGGTTAAGCAGGAAGTTAAAGAAGAAGTTGAGCAAGAGGTTGAACAAAAAACAAAACTCAAAGCAATCTCGCGTATGTTAAGTATGGGGTTAAGTGTAGAACAAATTGCTCAAGCTCTTGAATTAAAAGTTGAAGTTGTTAGAGAAGCTATCCAAAAGCAAAGTGGGGAGGAATCTTAATCCTTATGTACCCAACACTGCTCGTGCTATTTTTAGGGACAGTAGGTCACGGTAAGCAGGCAGCTATAATTAAATAGGAAAATTCGTGCCTGTCAAGATTTGTTACCAAAGCCAAGGAAAGCGACATTTGCCAAACCCGGTGTTTTAATTTAGAGTTAGTAACTCAGGTTGGTGAAGCACTGCCGGAAGATGATTGTCCGTTAAGGTTGCTTCCGCTTCTCATCACCTGCGGAAACCGCGCGACATCATGATGTGCCAACATGGTTTAAATCGCGAAGGTTTTTGCATCTTGTGATTGGGAATGTTAGCTTGCTTTTCTTCAAAGCTGAGGAATTATTTCCTACAGATTTCGTTAGACTACTGGTGACTATCCAACACCCATAGTTTATTTATTTATGCCTACTTACTTAAAGCAACATCAAAGCAACTTCTTTGGCAAAATAAGTTAAAATTAAATCGGCACCAGCTCGCTTCATACTGGTTAAAGTTTCTAAAATTACTTTTTTCTCATCAATCCACCCTTGCTGTGCAGCGGCTTTAATCATGGCATATTCACCACTCACGTTATATGCTGCAACAGGTAAATTTGTGGTTGATTTGATCTGATAAATAATATCCATGTATGCTAAAGCAGGTTTTACCATGACTATATCTGCACCTTCGGCAATATCTAGCGCTACTTCTTTTAAAGCCTCTCTAGCGTTAGCTGCATCCATTTGATAAGTTTTTTTATCACCAAATTTCGGCGCTGAATCCAAGGCATCGCGGAATGGTCCATAATAACTAGAGGCATATTTGGCTGAGTATGCTAAAATTGCCACATCAAAGTATCCTGCGGCATCTAAAGCTTGACGAATCGCACCCACTCTACCGTCCATCATATCGGAAGGTGCGACTATATCTGTACCCGCTTCCGCTTGAGAAATTGCCATTTTCACCAATACTTCTACTGTCGGGTCATTTAAAATTACTCCCTTGTCATCAACAATACCATCATGACCGTGAATACTGAAGGGGTCGAGAGCTACATCAGTAATCACAAGTATCTCTGGTACCGCTTGTTTAATCGCTTTGACGGTTCTTTGTACTAAACCATCCGGATTGTAACTTTCCGTACCAACATCATCTTTTTTGGCTTCCCGAATCAAAGGAAACAGTGCGATCGCATTTATTCCCAACTCCTTAACTTGCTTGATTTCTTCGAGCAATAAGTCCAAAGTATAACGATAACATCCCGGCATCGAGGAAATTTCGACTTTTTGATTTTCCCCTTCCATGACAAACATCGGGTATATCAAATCATCTACGGTTAGTTGGGTTTCCTGTACCATGCTACGTAATCCGGGATTAGTACGTAGACGACGGGGACGTTGAATTAAGGTTTTAACAGCAGATGCGGTGTTGTTAGGAGTCGAATTTTCTAATATCATAATGGATGAAAATGATTATCGCTTTATAAATAATGATAATCGTTTTCATGCAATATTTTTTAACAATAACAGCAGAAGTCCCACATCTGACCGTCGTCGGCAGTGTGGGATGAATGCGAGTGAGGCGACGACTATATTCCTGACCAACGCGGAGCGAGGGAAGGAATATGCGGAGGAGGCGAACATTACTCAGGCTTTTGTTGACATAAAGATATATTTTCGCAAAGTTGAGATAGTTACACCGCCACAACTAGCTACAAAATAAGAACCACTCCAAAATACATCTTTCCAATATATTTCTGATAAATACTCGGAAAATTCTTGCCGCAGTTTTCTAGATGACACTGACTTAAGATTATTGACTAATTTACTCAATTCTAAGTCAGGGTGATATTGAAAAAGACAGTGTATATGGTCTTCTTCGCCACTAAACTCTACAAGCTTACAATCCCATTTCTCTAATAGTTCTTCAATAATGACGTGAAGCCTATCCAGCATCTCTCTAGTAAAGGCTTTGCGTCTATATTTTGTAACTAAAACTAAATGCACTTTCAAGTCACTGACAGAACGACCTTTAGAAACAAAGTCATTTTTCATAGTATTTCTGGAATATTTCTAAATATTAGTGTATACTGTAATAGTAACACTGATTTAAAGACAAGGAGGTGATAAACAAGTGAGAACAAGCTATCAATATCGATTAAAACCAAATAAAGAACAGCGAGAAATTATTGATAATACGTTGGATATGCTTCGTCATCAATACAATTATCAGCTTGCACAAAGGTTTAATTGGTATGAACAGAATCGTTCTTCTATTGATAGGTGTCTTCTTGTTTGTCATTTACCTGAATTAAAAGATAAGCCTAACCGTTTTAGTCAGCAAGCATCATTAAAACAACTCAAAAAAGAACGTCCTTGGTATAAGGCTATTCACAGCCAAGTATTACAAGAAGTACCAAAAAGAGTAGAAATTGCTTTTGATAAGTGGCTAGCGGGTGATAGTAATGGTAAAAAGTATGGTCGTCCTAGATTTAAAGGTGCGGGGCAATATAAAACATTCACTTATCCTCAATTCAAACAACATCATTTTGTTGGTAATAAAATTACCTTGTCAAAAATTGGTGATGTAAAAGTCATTGTTCACCGTCCTATTCCGGATGATTTTGTTATAAAAACTGTATCCGTTACCAAGAAAGCAAACGGCTACTATGTTACATTGAGTCTTGATGATAAGACGGTACCAACAATCAAACCCGACTTCAACGCAGGCAATATTGTAGGAATTGACGTAGGTTTAATTGATTTTTATGTAGCTTCTGATAATACCCGAATTGCTGCACCAAAATATTTGCGTAAAGCTGAGAGAAAACTAAAATCAGCACAACGCAAAGTATCACGTCGCAAAAAGGGTTCTAATCGTAGAAAAAAAGCAATTAAAAAATTGGGCATCAGGCATAAAAAAGTAGCTGATACCCGTAAAGACTTTCATTTCAAAACAGCTAAACAATTGCTATCAAAATATGATGTAATTGCTGTAGAGAAATTGAATGTAAAAGGACTTGCCAAGTCTCGATTGGCTAAGTCGATTCATGATGCTGGATGGAGTCAGTTTGTAAATATACTTTCAATCAAAGCCGAAAATGCTGGATTGCGAGTAATAGCTGTAAATCCAAACGGTACAAGCCAAGAATGTTCTAGTTGCGGTCATGTTGTCAAAAAACCGCTGTCTCAGAGAATGCACAATTGTCCGGTATGCCATACCAGCATTTGTCGCGACCTCAACGCAGCGGTAAATATCAGGAATCGTGGGACGCACGACCTGTCTAATCAAGCCAAGTCAATGTCTTCAAAGAAGAGTCGCTTGGAAGCTCACACTGTAATCTCTGATTCAGTGTGAGTACGTCACTTTAGATCAATTATAGGAATCCTGTTTGATTTTTGAATTGATCTGTTGGGGTCAGGGAATAGGGAATAGGGAATGGGGAATGTACTGAGTTTTGTTCAATATTCAAGTAGGACTCCTATATATAGAAGTTAGTATTTATCAACCTTAAACCTTTGACCTTTGACCTTAAACCTTTGACCTTATTCTAATTGAGTAGCATCATCTTCCAAAAAAGAAATTTGACGAGGGAAATGGAAAATAATTAAAGAAATTTGTTTGGGGTTACGAGCAATTGCCTCTGTTGTGATTCCTAATATGGGTAAACCGGGAATAGTGGAGTCACCGTTATGAGTTAATATTAATAAATCATCCGGTTGGAGAATTTTTAAGATACCTTGAACAAAGTTGCCCTGGATTTGGTCTTTGGGTATATCCACGATTTCCGGGATGTCTAAATTAGGAACAAAATTCCGGGAGGGGAATATTTCTAATAAACGCAGAGATGCTTTGAGTTCATTTGCTAAAATCTTGGACAATGCTAAGGTACGCAAAAATGTGACTGAAGTTAGGTCGGTTTCTAAAATCGGTAAAAATACTCGTTTGGTTGTTTGAATTGGATGGGTAAAGCGAGTAATCAGTAATGGAATTGTACTGCGACGGACGACATTATCAATAGCACTACCAAAAAAATTGTCTCGATATGTGGCAAATCCTTTCCAACCACAGATAATTAAATTAGCATCACGTTCAAAAGCCGTGCGGAGAATTCCCTTGTCAATCGAATCATCCAAGCGACCAATGGGTTCTACTTGAGCTACAGATGCATGAGCAATAGTTTCTGCCGTATCCAATAGTTGTTGCTGTTGGGTTTTTGCGGATGGTAAAATTTCTCCTTGATGATCGACAATGATGTGGAGTGGTAATAAAGTACCACCAGTTTTTTTGACAAGAATTAAGGCTAATTGGAGTAGATTCGCTTCCGTATTCGGATTTGCAACAGGTACGACAATTCGATAGCGGGGTAGTTGATTACGTTTAATCCCCGTTGATTCCTTTTGAATATCTTGATTGCGGCTTTTTGTTCCTTGAGACTTAGATTTATTCCCCCAACGGTTTGTTACCCAAGGAGAGGCAATACAGGTGACTAAAATCATCGCAATGGTTCCATTCACCGTCAATTGGTCTACCAACTCAATTTGATAAGCAACAGTAATGGCTGCTAAAGTAGAAGCAGCTTGAGCCACAGATAGCCCAAAGATTACCATACTATCAGCAAAATTAAATCCAAATAATTTTGCTGAACCCCAAGCTGGGATGAATTTAGCAATGATTGCCACAAATATCATCACTCCAGACACTAGCAAAGATTGAGGTTCTTGTAGCAAAATCCAAGGATTAACTAACATCCCCACAGAAATCAGGAAAAATGGTACAAATAAGGTATTACCAATAAACTGAATCCGGTTCATTAACGGGCTAAGTTGGGGAATCAGTTGGGTAATCCCAATTCCGGCGAGAAATGCACCGATAATCGGCTCAATTTCGATTAGTTGAGCAACGTAAGAAGCAACAAATAATGTCGCAACTACAAATATAAATTCTGCCCCCTCATCATGTCCAAATCGCCGGAAAAACCACCGACCGATTTTAGGAATTCCCCAGAGAGTCGCAAAGGTGTAAATAACTAAAGAAGGTATTAAAAACAGCCAAAAATTCAGTGTCAGATTACCTTGGTGAGCTTTGACTACCACCGCTAATACTAACAAAGCTAATACATTAGTAATTAGGGTTCCCCCCAGAGTTGTAGTCACTACAGAGGTACGCATTATCCCTAATTTGCTTACAACAGGTAGAGCTAGGAGGGTATGGGAAGCGAAACAAGATGCAACCAAAATAGCAGCCAATAAATTGTAACCTAACAACATCATCGCCACTGTACCAATCGCCATTGGTACAGCAAAGGTAGCAAATCCAAAAATCAAAGCTTTATCGGCATTATATTTAAGGTCATCCAAACTGGTTTCTAATCCAGCCATAAACATTAAGAATAGTAATCCCACCGTTCCTAATAAGATAATTGTGTTATCTCTAGCTAAAAGACCTAAACCATTTGGTCCGATGATCACTCCAGCAATAATTAAGCCGACAATCCCTGGTAAACGTAATCGTTCAAACAGCAGGGGAGCGACCAACATAATCGCCATAATAATCAAAAAAACGGTCACAGGGTCTTTAATCGGTGCTGATAGACGCGAAAAATTGAATGTTTGGATTAATGGTTGCCAAATGTTGCACGAGATGCTCGCAAAATTTTCCATTTTTGAATTTAGGAAATGAGATTATTCTATTCGGCGTATTATAATCTCTATTTGTGAATTTTTCTTTCTACCATAAGTTGTAAGAAAATTATAATTTTTTATTTATTAAATTTGTCAGTTCAAGGAAACTTTTGACCAACTTTCAAAAATTGCGATCGCCATTGTTTATATTAGCTTTAATTTAGCTTGAATAACGACGATGTAAAATCACCCACACAACAACGGGAGTACCAATCAAAGCAGTCACAGAATTCAAAGGTAAAACAGTTTGGGTTCCTGGTAATTGAGATATTAAATCTGCAAATAATGCCAATATTGCTCCCATTACAGCTACAACAGGAATTAATATTTTATGGTCTACAGTTTTAAATAAATTGCGACACAAATGAGGAACCACAACACCTAAAAATCCAATTGGACCGCAAAATGCAGTAATTGCACCTGCTAATATTGAAGCACTTAAAATAATCCAGAATCTCGTTTGTTGGATTGCTAAACCCAAAGTTTGAGCTTGAGATTCACCTAACAGCATTACATTTAAAGGTTTTGATAATAGCAAAGCTATGATTAATCCTAACAATATAATCGGCGCTAAAATTATCATTTGTCGCCAAGTGACACCCCCAAAACTGCCAAAAGTCCATTGTAAATATGATTGGATTTGATTATTTTCGCTAAAATGCAGCAAAATACTCACAATCGCATTAGTAGCATAACCAAAAAGTAATCCCAAAATTAATAGTGTCATGGAATCGGGTATTCGATGAGATATTAATAACACCATTCCTAACACCAATGCTGCACCTAAACAAGCTGCAATAATTAAACTTAAATCCCCAATTATTCCTAAATCTATTAACAATGTACCCATACCAGTAGTATTCGCTGCGAGTACTACAAGAGCAACTCCTAAAGAAGCACCAGAACTAATTCCTAATACAAATGGTCCAGCAAGTGGGTTTTTAAAAAGTGTTTGCATTTGTAATCCACTTACACTTAAAGCAGCACCAGCCAAAGTAGCAGTTAAAGCCTTTGGTAAACGAAATTTGAAAATAATAGTACTCCAAGTAGCTTTTTCTGATTCTCCTCCTAACAAAATAGTCATAACTTCCCCAAGCGGAATATTAACCGAACCCAAAGCTAAATCTAATAAAAATATCAAAATTAAACTACTAACTAAAATCGTCAAAATAATTGTTTTCTTTTTATTCTTATGTTTATTTTTATTTTTGTAATTAATTATAAACATCTATTTTAACCTCAGCAATCCTTTGCGTAAACCTCAGCGTTCCTTTGCATTAAAATATTATTTTTCCAAATTAACTCAGATTCTGATAAAAAAACAACTGATGATTTGGTAATAATTCTGGATGAAAAATTTTAATTAAATCAGCTAAAACAATATCAGGATTACTAATTCCACTTTCCCAATAATCATTACCTCCATTTTCATTTAAACGAGCATTATTATTATAAACATGACCTTTTTTCACTGCTTGAAAATTACTATAACGACTATCTTCTCTAATTACATCTTTTAAACTCTGCCAAGATTGACTCACATTTAACCAATAATCTGCTGTCACAGCACGTTCAAAAACATCTTCAAAAGATAAAGGGATACTACTACCATCAACACTATCAACACAAAGTAGTTCTGCTCCCGCATCTGTTAAATATTGCGCTACATAACTTTTACATCCTGGAGCATACCAAGTTCCTTTAAAATTAAATCCGGTAAATACTTTTGGACGCTTTTTAATAGTTTTAGTTTTCGCGGCAATTTCTTGATAATTTTGACTTATTTTACTAAATACTTTTTCCGCTGTTGCTTCTTGATTAAAAAATAAAGCTGTAAATTTTAACCATTCGCTTCTACCCAAAGATGTATTTTCCATATATTCAGCATTTATCGCTACTTTTAATCCTGCTTCTAATAATTTTGGATAATTATCTGTTTGTGGATTTCCTGTTCCATAAGTTGTAATTAAATCGGGATTGAGTTCTAATAATCTTTCTACGTTGACATCATTGTTGCCTAATTCGACAATTTTACCTGCTTTGATTTTCTCAACAACTTCTATTGTATTGACTATTTTTGGATTACTCACACCGACGAGTTTATCTACTACTCCTAAGAAAGCTAAATGAGGTAAATGAGTAGTAGAAAGAGAAGCAATTGTATTTATCGGTACTGTAATTAATTGAGTTTCTTGAAATCCTGATGGTGCTGGTGTACCGCATTTAACTAAAATATATTGAAAACTTGTTTTTGCATCTGGATACGGATTTTTTATCGTGACAATTTTTATAATTATTTTGATATTCAATAGAAAAACCTGTCGCATAATTAATAGTAGCTTTATCGGGGAAA
>JAAUSO010000134.1 GCA_012033205.1 Richelia sp. SL_2_1
GAGAGCCATGAGTTGAGGATGAGGGAGATGGAAGATGGGGGGATGGGGATGGGGAGACAAGGGGATGGGGGGGAAAATAAATAATAATTATCAACTAACCACCATCAACCATCAACTAACCACCATCAACCATCAACCATCAACTAACCACTATCAACTCCTAACTCCTCACTCCTAACTCCTCACTCCTAACTTAATTCAAGGCAACTCGAAGTTGTTCAACTTTTCCAGATTTGCCCATTCTTTTGGCTTCCTGTTGGTTGACGCTAACTAAAACTCCTCCAGCATTATCTGCTTTGACGGTAAGTTCTTTTTGAGCCTTCCAAGTACGTTTACTTCCTTGTTTTAAGGTACCTTCAAAAGTAATTTTACCGTCAGCAATTACCTGAATCCAAGAGGACTCTTTTAAAGTAACTCCTATTTGAACTCCTTTTTCATCTTTGGTAAAAGTATTTATTTGACTCAGAGATTCAGGTTTGATTGGAGTCGGTTTAGAGTTGCTAACTAAGATATCTGGCTTCTGTTGCGATTTATTCTCGGTTGCGATATTTGTCGCATCACTTAACCAATTAGATAAGCCGCTAACAGCACCCAAAATCAATAAAACGTATAGCAAATAAAGATGAATGGGACGCAATTGAGCAAAAGAGGGATTTTTCCAAATCGGTTTGAGACTGACTTTGTTCGTACCAACAGGAAATGTGCTAACAAATTCTACTCCCTTGTAACCCAATGCATCAGCATATTGACGAACCAACCCTTTAATATAGACTGGTTCTGGTAAATCCTCAAAATTAGCTTCTTCTATCCCTTTTACTAGCCGTCGAGGGATTCTAGTATGCATTACCACTTCTTCCAACGAAAACCCATGTTGTTCCCGTGTAGCCTTCAGCTGTGCGCCCATTTTCGCCAACTTTTCCGCTCTTTGCTCTTCTAATGAAACTGTCGGATTTTCTTTGGCTTTTTCTTTTTCTTTCTTTCTAAACCACTTCATATTTTTTGCACTCCTTTAGCCAACTGAATCATTAATCGGGAACTGACTGTAATTGCTGCTTTAAATAGAGAACTTCTTTGTCTGCTAGGTAGCGAAAACTACCCTCTGATAAATCTTCTTTGTTAGGTAATTGCAGTTGTATCGAACCGATGGCAGTCCGATGTAATTCAATTACCGGATATCCCAATTTGTGGGCTACACGACGAATTTGGCGGTTTCTCCCCTCCTTAAGAATGATTTCTAAATAGCTATTTTCTACAAGTTTTTCTATTAACTTTACTTGAGCCGCTCGCGTTTTCCGGTCGTCTAAAAAAATACCCTCACGCCACATTTGTAAAGTTTGCTGAGGTGGATGCCCTTTAACCAAAACGCGATACGTCTTAGGAATATTATGACGTGGATGGGTAAGACCAAATGTCAAGTCACCATCATTTGTTAAAATTAATGCTCCTGTAGAGTCCGCATCTAGACGACCAACTGGATGAATCCCTGTACCCGAATGCAGTTGTTTTGGTAGTAAATCTAATACCGTTCGTCTAGCTTGAGGATCGTAACAAGTAGAAACTACCCCACGTGGTTTATTGATTAATAAATAAATCAACTCCGGACGCTTGGCAGCAGAAATAGTTTTCCCATCAACGGTAATATTATCTGTGTCTGGGTTTACCTTCTGCCCTAAATATGCCAATACACCATTAACCCTCACACGTTCAAGTTTAATCATTTCTTCCGCTTGACGACGTGAGGCAATACCCCATTGTGAAATAATTTTTTGTAGCCGAGCCTCCATGTATATTTACTGATATTCCATCAGTTCATATCTAAATACGAATATAGTATTGATGTTTTGTAATTGAAAAGCTGTTTTGATACAGTTAATAATTATTTATTTACTTTTCAGCTTTCAATTAACCCCACTATTTTTATCGCTATCAAATTGTGAAAAAAACCAGTTTAGATTGATCACAAATGTCCTAACCGCAGCAATAAAATTGTGGTTAAAAACACAAGCAAGTCATGTTGAGCAACTTCAAGTCGAAATTGTTGGCGCGATCGCCAAATTATTTCTGGGAACATAGAAACTGTATCTATTGTTGCACAAAAGGCAGTATATCAGGGTCTTCATTTATCATTCGTGGATTTAGTCGCAAAAAATATTCGTATTGATATGAGTTCTATTCTCAAAGGGCAACAGTTACAATTGTTAGAAAAAGTATCAGTATTTGCCGAATTAAATCAACAAGAAGCTGACTTATCGGCTTCTTTGTCTAGTACATTACTATCAACTGCTTTAAATGATGTTCTAGTTAAATTTTTACCAGAATACAAAGCAAATTCCAAGTCAACTAGTTGGCAAAAAATCACAATTAAAGATGGGTTACTTGTAATTGTTGCCATCATAGATCAAGAAAACAATCCCCAACCCTTAGATATTTGTATGGGATTAAAACTATTCAGTCCCCATGAGTTAAGCATTGCACCGATTTCTGTCACCAGCAATACTAAAACCCTGTTTGAAAGCCATGAAGGTGAGTATATTGACTTGGGGTCTGATGTAGAGATTCAAGACCTACAGATAATCCCCGGAAATATTATTTGTCGGGGAAGAATAAACGTCAATCCATAGTACAGTTGACAGTGGACAGTTGATAGGTCAACTAAGGAGTGGTAATAGCAGGGTGATAAAGTAATAAACTAATGGAGCGGTAAAAATATAGCTGTCAGTACGGTCTAGGATTCCTCCATGACCGGGAATTAAATCTCCGGAATCTTTAACTCCTGCATCACGTTTGAGCATAGATTCGGTCAAATCACCTAAAAGACTAGCAATACCAATTAAAGAACCAAGTGCAGCACCCGTGAGATAAAATTCCGGTAAATTAATATAGTAACCAAACAAAACTCCGACTACAATACTTGCCGTAATTCCAAAAATTGCTCCCTCTACGGTTTTCTTAGGACTGATACCCGATAAAGGTGTTTTACCAAAATATTTACCCACGAAATAAGCACCGATATCAGCAGCCCAGATACACATAAATGTCAGCAATGTTGTACGTAATCCTAATGGTAAAGCGGAAAAATTTTCTCTACCTATAAATGCCGATAAGGAAGATGGGAAATAACCTCCCAAGGGTAAATTGCTGAAACTAGCCGTATCAATGGCTCGTAAACGTACCCAGTAGCTGGGTAAATATCCTGTGTAAAACAAACCGAGAATTGAAGCGGAAATATCGGCAATTGATGCCATTTTCGGCTGAAACAACAGATAAAAGCAAATAAATGTACCGGCTACAGGCATTACAGCATCAGCTAAATTGCTATCAATGGTACAAATTACTAACAAGACTTGGCTGACAACCATTGTAGTTTTAGCTGCTGGAGCTATGCCTTTGGCTCGTACCAGATTAAAATATTCTCGTTGCCCTAGAAAATGATGATTACATATAAAAATGTAAAATACCATCCTCCCAGCATAGTGGCACCTAAAGCTAAAGCGATCGCAATAATTCCACTTAAAATCCGAGACAAAGACATAGACAATAGAATTTTAGATTTACATTTGCATGAGTAGCCGCAATGCACCAATATTCCATAGTACATCTTTAGGTTGCAATCGCAGTTCACAAATTAGTAATAATCGAATTTTCCTTTTACAGCGATTCTGGGAGTAAGTACGCCATCCGATTACCGAATCGAGGGGACAAGGAACTTAGCAGGGGGAAAAGAAATTACATCGGTAATCTGTTTCCCAAGAAGAGAGTAATTACTATGAAACGCCGGTAAATCGGAACTTCATGGGATTGTGAACAGGAGAATAATTTGGCGATTGGTACTCGCCCTAAGAATTTGATCAAACGTTAATTTATTTGCTTAGGATTAAGTTCCTTGAAAAGAAGTAACCATAACACCTTCAGCCACTTCTATCCAAAGCTGAGCGCCACAACTGAGGGGATTATTTGGACGATAAACGAGCCGACAATTTCCTGCGATTTCTACATCATGATAATAACGAACGCTCTTTGCTGATTCAACTCTAACTACAGGGTTATTCGTGCCATGTTTCCTATTACTTCTAATATAATGCTGATTCACACAAATGCGAGTTAATGCCTTTGAAGTCCGCTTTCTCCAATTAGGCTTGGGACCCCTGAGACCTTTGGTTACTTTTGGTTTGCCATTGAATAAAGGAATCTGCCAAAATCTACCATCCTTTCTCGCTCCTTTGATTCTGCCTTCTTTGAGTAGTCGTCGTACTCGTTGAGTACAAATTTTTAACAATTTAGCTGCTTGGGTTGTTCCAATCACGATCAAAAAACTGTAGCGCTACATTATTTTAGTCTTACCATTGCGCTCTACTGTTTCTAAAAATTTGAATCAGGTTCTTATTGTTTTGGTTTTTTGTAACTAGGAAGGAATGTGGGGTGTTCAAGATATACCCGTCAAAACTAATATGTTAGAGTATTGGGCTTTTTCAAATCAAAACATCGGTACTTTCTTATCGGAATCTTTTTTGATTTCTGTTCGCAGTGGCCAAGACGATTCGCAATTCTTGATATCACGAATTGTTGCTCAAAGCATATATATAACTTCTAGAAGCTAAGGAGTAATTTTATATATATAAACTATATATATAAAAGATTTTTTATTTAAAGAGGCACTATGTTTGGATTGGGTTTTCCGGAACTGGCTGTAATTGTGGTTGTAGCGATTTTTATTTTTGGACCAAAAAAATTCCCGAATTAGGCAGCGCTTTAGGAAAAACTCTCCGGGGTTTTAAGGAAGAACTTAAAAATAATGACGATGAAACTAATAAAGAAGACGACCAAGAGCAGGTATAAATAAAAAGATGATGGGTAAAAAGTCATAAATCATCCTTCGATGCAATCTAAAACTCTTTACTCATCATTGCTAACTTTTCATAAAGAATTTAACACCGAAGATATTTCTCCTACTTGTTTATCTTTAGGAGTCGTGCTGTCGTAGGTTGGATTTTCTTCTTCTATTACACCTCTAGCTTTAATTAATTTAATTGCACGACTAACGCTTTCTGGTAGAATTACCACCAAACTATCATCAGTTGCTAAATCTAAAGCTTTATTAATTGCTTCGGTTTCATCCAAAATAATCGAATGCAGACAATTGGGGTTTGCTTCCCTAATACCTTGAGTAATTAAATCCGCAGCAGAACCTCGTTCTCTTCCTCTGGTGTCATCATCTTCCTTGACAATGATGCACTCGAAAATTGAAGATGCTAGTTTACCCAACATCACAAAATCTTCGTCACGGCGATCGCCAGGTCCGCCAACTACACCGATACGCTGTCCGGATGTCCAATTACGCACAAATCCACCCAATGCTTCATAAGAAGCAGGGTTATGAGCATAATCGATTAAAGCGTGATGTTTACCCAAGTTAAATAAATTCATTCGTCCGGGTGTTTGATTCACCGAAGCACGGAAAGTATTTAAACCCGCCCGAATTTCTTCAATAGAAACGTTTTGCACAAAAGCAGCTAAAGATGCAGCTAAAGCGTTAGCAATCATAAACGGCGCACGTCCGCCCATTGTTAAAGGGATACGATCAACTTTTTCTATACGATGAGTCCAGTCTCCTTTGAATATTGACAAAAAGCCATTTTCATAAATTGCCGCTACTCCACCTTTTTCGATGTGTCCTCTAACTAACTCCGATTCCGGATTCATGGTGAAGTAAGCAATATTTGCTTTTGTTTTTTGCGCCATTGCGGCGACTCTTTGATCGTCAGCATTTAAAACTGCATAACCGTCGGGATATACTGCTTCTGCAACTACACTCTTCAAATGCGATAACTGTTCGATGGTATCAATATCGCCCAATCCCAAATGGTCGGCAGCTACATTCAAAACCACACCTACATTAGTCGCTTCAAAAGCTAATCCCGAACGTAGGATACCTCCCCGCGCTGTTTCCAAGACGGCAACTTCTACTGTCGGGTCTTGCAATATTAATTGAGCGCTTTGAGGTCCGGTGTTATCTCCGGCTTCTACTAAGTATTCTCCGATATATGTCCCATCCGTGGTTGTATATCCAATTACCTTACCCGTTTGTTTAAAAATATGGGCAAGTAATCTAGTCGTAGTAGTTTTACCGTTTGTGCCGGTAATACTAAGGACAGGTACACGATTAGTTTTATCGTTAGGGAACAACATATCTATGACAGCGCCAGCAACATTGCGGGGAACTCCCTTACTCGGAGCAACGTGCATCCGGAATCCCGGTGCTGCATTCACCTCAACAACTACCGCATCAACTTCCCGCAACGGACGACTAATATCGGTAGTAACAATGTCAATTCCGGCAATATCCAATCCGATAATTTTAACTATCCGTTCAGCTAACCAAGCATTTTCTGGATGAATTTCATCGGTACGGTCTACGGCTATACCACCTGTAGATAAATTCGCCGTTGCTCGCAAATAACAAATTTCATCTTTATTTAAAACAGTATCAAGGGTATACCCTTGTCTTTCCATTAATGCATAACTATTACGGTCTAATACAATCCGAGTCAGAACATTATCGTGACCATCGCCGCGATTTGGGTCATTGTTGGTTTCTTCAAGCAACTCGGCAATAGTTGATTTACCGTTCCCTACTACATGAGCAGGTACACGCTCGGCAACTGCAACAACTTTACCATTCACAACTAATACACGATGGTCGCGTCCAACATAATATTTCTCAACAATTACCGAGCGAGAAACTGCTCTAGCAACATCATAAGCCGCTTCAGCTTCTTGCCAATTTCTGATATCAATAGTAATTCCGCGCCCGTGGTTGCCATCAAGGGGCTTGATGACAATGGGATAGCCGCCAATATGATTAACTGCGTCTTCCAATTCATCAAAGAAATTGATGGTCATACCTTTGGGTACGGGGACACCAGAAGCTTCAAGAATGCTTTTAGTAGCTTCCTTATCGCAAGCAAGTTCTACTCCTAAAATGCCCGTATTAGCCGTCATCGTCGCTTGAATGCGTTTTTGCTGCACCCCATAACCGAGTTGAATCAAATATCTCGAACCCAAAGGCATCCAAGGGATACCTCTTCTGGTAGCTTCATCAACAATTGATTCTGTAGAAGGACCCAAAGAAGCATCGCGCCAGTAGTCGGTGATATCTTGTAAATCTTGCTCTAATTCAGCCTTGGGATAGCGACCTCGATCAACGATACTTTGACATAGCCGAACAGCAGCCCTTGCAGCATAACGTCCGGCTTCTTCATTTAAATACTCGAAAACTACTTGATAAATTCCTGGAGTTGAGGTTTCGCGGGTGCGACCAAAACCGACGTGCATTCCGGCTAATTCTTGAAGTTCTAGCGCTATGTGTTCGGCAATGTGACCCATCATAGTGCCTTCTCGCACGCGCATTAAAAAACCACCACGACAGCCCGGCGAACAGTAATGACCTTCTAAAGAAGGTAACGCCTCTACTAATCCTTCGTAAAAACCGGGGATTTCATTTGAGGGTGTTTCGGCAAGGTTTTCTAAATCGAGGCGCATGACGATTAACTTATGTCGTCGAATGCTCCAGTAATTTGGACCGCGTAAAGTCTGGATCTTGAGGATTCTCATGATTAAAGGTAGATGGAGATTCGGAACCAAAATTCTAGTTTCTTACTGGAATTGACCGCATAACTGTTCGTGGATAACAGTTTTTTATGAAAACTTCGTAATTACTGTGATTTTTTCTGCTGCAACCAAAAAATCGCGGTCAACCCAGTGTAACCACACATACCTATTCCCGTCAGCTGGATATTCGCCCCACAGATGGCAACACAGTACGCCCGTAAAGATGGTAGCGATCGCCATGACTGAGAATATGTACTCGTAAATTATGGAGGCTCAGAGGTTCTGTGGCTCCCACACGAGGTTCGTTAGTATGAGTAAGTTCGCTTGAATCGATAATTGTCACCGCTCCTTTGCCCATAACTTCTAGCCAACCATCTTTTTCAAACATCGCACAAGTATCTTCATCAATGCCAATTCCCAAACGGTCAGGATGAGAAGCGATGGCACTCATTAAACGTACCATGCGATTACGGTTGTGAAAATGCTGGTCTACAATCAATTCTGGGATAAATCCCAAGCCGGTTGCCATATCTACTAAGGAACGGTTGGGAGTCTCACCACTACCGCCTCCAGCAATCATATGATGTCCCATGACTGCTGCACCAGCACTGGTACCGGCAAGGGTTAATTCTCCCGTTTTGACTCGCCCTCGGATAATATCCATAACTGGCGTATCAGACAACACACCACAAAGGCGTAATTGGTCTCCTCCAGTCAAAAAAACTCCGGTGCATTGTTCAAGGGATTCCTTATAATAACGGTCATGGCAATGATCGCGCTCTCGAATATCTAAAATCTCAACCTTTTTTACTCCCATATCTTCAAAAATATTTACGTAGCGAGCGCCGATAATACTCGGTTCCCGAGAAGCAGAGGGAATAATAGTAATATGGGCATCTTTTGCACCAGCACGGTCTAAAAAAGTCCGCAGAATCTCTCGTCCATGAACTTTGTCTTCTGCGCCTCCAATAACCAGAACGGCGGTTTTAGTTGCTTGGGGTGTGGTCATTTCCAGCCATTTAGCTTTTAGTTGCCGCATTGTTTTTCTCCTGTCAACAACCGGAAGGTGAATTTTACTTCGCGGACAGTTCGCGGAAGTATGATAATGAACGGGACATTTTAAATATGTTTTAGTGTCCTACCGTTAAAGGACCGATTGCAAGAGTTGCTCCCGCTCTAAATTTGGTTGTGCAACTCCTGCTTTTTACTTTAAGCCTTGAGACATCATGCCTCAAGTCATCTTCTATTCGCCAGGTTGATATATATTTCACCTGTGCTTTTTTTATTTTCTCCACCCGCGTCAGCGGAGTATTTGGCATAAACCACCGATATAAACTGCTTTTTCCCGACACAGGATAAAATTTCCGGCTTCGTTGTTAACGCAGGTTAGAATTTTAATTTAAAGTTAGATGTGACAATATTTAAACATAAATTAAGTAATTAGAAAAACTTTCGTTTTTACAGAAAATTTTCTATAGGGACTTACTTTTATATATCCTAAATAGTTTGTATGTAATCAAAGTCCACCAACGCTTCTGCATTTAGAAGCTGAAGTTCAATTTAAGATTAGTGTCCTTCAATACGAAATACTGTGCGTTTTGATATAGTTACGCTATTTCCCGATTGTTTTACCTCGGTTCTCAATTCCGGACTAATTGGTAAAGCTTTAGCAAAACAGATTGCCACTGTGCATTTTGTCAATCCACGAGACTTTACCACGGACAAACACCGAAAAGTCGATGATGAACCTTACGGTGGAGGAGTGGGAATGTTAATGAAGCCCGGTCCCATATTCTCTGCTGTGGAATCGCTCCCAGTCATGAACCGAAGAGAAGTAATTATGATGAGTCCTCAAGGACAAACTATTAATCAGCCTTTATTTAGAGAATTGTCCACCAATTTCGACCAATTAATCATTATTTGCGGTCATTATGAAGGAGTAGACGAGCGAGTATTGGATTTAGTCACCCGTGAAGTTTCTTTGGGAGACTTTATTCTCACTGGGGGAGAAATACCTTCAATGGCTTTAATTAATGGGGTAGTACGGCTACTTCCCGGAACCGTTGGTAAAACAGAATCTTTAAAATTAGAAAGCTTTGAACAAGGTTTATTAGACTATCCCCAATACACCCGCCCCGCAATATTTCGCGATCGCAAAGTCCCTGATGTATTATTATCCGGAAACCATGCAGCTATTGCCCAATGGCGTTACGAGCAACAAGTCGCCAGAACCCGCAAACGTCGTCCCGATTTATATCAAGCCTGGGAAGAGGCAGGGGGCAGGGGGCAGGAGGCAGAAGGGGAAGAGAAGGGGTAGCGAGCGAGACGCTCGCACTCCTAACTCTTTTAATCCAAAATCTAAAATCTAAAATTGTATGAACATTCGCATTGGAAATGGCTATGATATCCATCGCTTAACTACCGAGCGTCGGTTGATTTTGGGCGGTGTGGAAATTCCTCATTTTTTAGGCTTATTGGGACATAGTGATGCTGATGTCCTGACTCATGCGATTATGGACGCAATGTTAGGAGCGCTTTCTTTGGGAGATATTGGACATTACTTTCCCCCTAATGATGCCCAATGGGCTGGTGCTGATAGTTTAATGCTTTTAGATAAAGTTAATAATTTAATTCAAGCACAAGGTTGGCGAGTCGGTAATATTGATTCTGTTGTAGTTGCAGAACGTCCTAAATTAAAACCCCATATTGAAAAAATGCGCGATAAATTAGCCGGTGTTTTGCAAATTCAACCAAACCAAGTTGGTGTCAAAGCCACTACTAATGAAAAATTAGGTCCTGTTGGTGAAGAAAAAGGGATTTGTGCTTATGCTGTTGTTTTGTTAATTCAATAAGTTAGTAGTAAGGGCTTTAGCCCTTTATTCAATCACTAAACAAGGCTAAACATTGACTCACATTTCATAGGGGATATGGAAGCGCTTTCACCGCGATCGCCAAACGCAATAAATCAAGTAAAAGCTTGTCTTTTGTTATAATTTTGTAACTTTACTTTTGGTGTCTACCACCAATTTGATAAGTTATGGAGCGTCCATCGAGGTCAATAAATATCATTCCTCCCCTATTTTTGTTCACTTGTCGCCATACATCGTAGCCCATAAGGATTGCTTTCTGCCAATCATTCAGGGAACACTGAGAGACTTCTAAGTGCGATGTCATATTTTTTATAGTTTTCAAAAGTTGATAATCTACTGCTGGAAGGCCTTCTAAAAAGTTATGATCCTTGGCATAAGCGAATACAAGTGCTGATATACCTTCCTCAATTGCTATTGCACGTCCCCCATCTTCTACTTCATCAACACGGGGATTGCTTTTACGTTTACGTTTTACTTCATTACATTTTAAGTTACTGCGAAGAACTGGCGACCAACCTAAAATAGCCGCATATGAAAGATGAAAAATGTCATGAAAACGATAACCATCGGTGAAGTAGGAGTTATCAGTAAGATCATTCCCAATCTGTTCTCCGTCAATGAATGCCTTCATCTTTACAGAGTTATCTTGATTAACTTCAGTAATCTCTACCGCAAATTGCCTTGGCAACCTTTCGTGTTTTGGAAATTCTCTATCGAAATTGTAGCCTGTAGCTTTAGCTTCTATTTGTAAATCTTTACATCCCCAACGGTCGCGACACTTCTCTAAATTATTATCAGCAATTTTTTCTAAATCTAAGTCAAATTTACTTGCTACATTCGCAACATACCAAAGCAAATCCCCCAGTTCTTCTTCTACACAAGCTTTAAAAAGCTTATGAGAATCTCCATCACGAAGGTATTTTTTGTACTCTGTAAGCAGCGAACCTGCTTCACCTACCAAACCAAGTAAAGGCACTACAATTCCATTCTCAGTTCCTTTCGGAACTTGGTCACTTATCAACGCTTTTTCTTGATACTCGCGGAAATCCATTATTTACTCAAACTAGAAGTTACGAGTTAAATTTTACACCTTGTATTAAGTTCCGATTAAGGCACTATTTATACAAAGAATAGAAAAATTAAATATACCGAATTGTTATCCGAGTTATCAACTCTAAATTCAAAAGTTTTCTTGAAGCGTAATTTTATATTAGGTGTGATGAAAAATAATTCTTTCTGTATTGTCTGGACGATATAGTGGGTGAAGTGGGTGTCCATATTTTGTTAAACCCAGGCAATAAAGAGGTTTTTTGGTAGAACAAATTAAACTTAATACTTCTTGATTTCGGTTCTGAATCTTGGGATATCCGCCACCCCATGCCACAATAATTAAGTCACCGTGTTTTATTGCTAATTCAATATAATGATTATTTTTGGACCTATAGGATCGGATACTTTACGAAGTTCACAAGGTTTTGTGGCACGGTAAGCAAATAGGTTAACCACTTCAAGAGAACCATAATCCCAAGATGTAGCAAATTTAATACATTTACCTAACGTAGGATCATCTTGTTGAGCATCGGCAGTACTTGGGTTAAGCATCACAAAAGTAACTTGTGGTTTTTTTTCATCCCATTTTCGCCCCAAAATATAGCGGTAATCTCCGTCGATACAAGCATATTTCTCCATACGAATAGAATTTATAAGTTAGAAGTTACTTTCTTGAGAAACAATTACTTTGATTAGAATAGACACAATTGCTGAGATTGTTCTGTCTTTATATTTTGTGCTTTCTGGGCGTTTTTATTCTTTTTATGCCCAGACTGAGTTTCGTGCTGATTTTTTTTCTTTAGTGTTGATATATTGTCTGCACTCTGATGAATGTTGTTCCCTATAGGAGCTAATAAATTATCAATTATCGTATCTTCCAAAGATAATTGTTGATAATTACTCTCATTCTCTGGCTTAGTCTTCTTAATGTTGCGCTGTTTCGGAGTAAATTTTAGCTCAATGATTTGCTGCTTGTGAGGCTCTAAATTTGGTAGTCTTTGGGCTAAAGATTTTTTAACTTTATCGTTTATACGCCATTTTGGCGGATAAAAATAATCTATTGGTTGAGGTGTTACAGTAAACTTTGATTTTATCTTTTTACGATTGCTTTTTAAATTAGGAAATGCTTCTCGGCAATATTTATCTGTTTCACAAAAAAGATTTTGACAGTCTATAGCCTGTAAGGGACGACCCCAGAGTGATTGAAAATTCAATCCCAAACGTTGAAATTCCTGTTCTTGGTTTTCAGTCATCCAATGAATGATATCACTGTAAGTTTTACCACCAGTATCAAGAAAACATTTGTCGATACCACGTTCAGCACCAGGACCTGCTATGGTAAAGCTATTGTCGTCAAAGTCTACAATTTCGCTATAATTAATATCTGTTGCTAATTGGTAAGCCATAAATTTACCAAGTAGCGGATATTCTTGAATAATAGAAAAAACTCGTTCAAGTGTTTTGGCTTTGACAATGCGAGTAATTACTTTATCTTTAAAAATCATCTTTTGAATTAATGCCAGATGATTCTGGTGCTTCTTTTCATAACCGAATTCTTTGCTGGCACAAGACATATATGCACTAGTATAAATGGCATATCCCGAATCCATCGCCTCTTCTAATATTTTTGAATATAGGTTAAAATCAAAATTAGATAATGTAATATAATCTCCTATCCTATTTTCTAAATATTTCCAAGTTTCTATTTTGTTGAAAATTTTAAATAGTAATATTCTGCATAGGACTTCTTCTTCATTTTGACTCCTATTTTCATCGTAAATTACGTTTTTAATCAGATATTGGGAAACGCGGTCGCTCACTCGATAAGCGTTACAAAACTTATAAGTATTAAGAATAGGGTCACTCGTCCAAGGTGGTGGTACATTCTTCAATTTGTTAAAAAATATTTCCTGACGCAGGGTAGCGAATCGCCAATAGGTGTCAAAAGTTTCCTGTCTTACTCGCATATACTGTTTTCCTGGCTTGCTCTGCCTGAACTATTGTAAGGGACTTTCGGTGTTTGGTTCATATTATCTCCCATAAAAAGGGCGATCGCGTTATTTACCGAAAGAGTTTGGTAAAGGTAAAGTTATAGAGATTTGACAAAACACCAATATCAATTACTTCAATTAGATACAAAACCGGACTCAGTTAGTTAAAATCACAATCTATATAACAACTATTCCTATATCTACCTAAATGTTAAGAATTCCTTCCATTTTCCCCAACTTTCGCCGTTTGCGTTTACCAATTATTCTGGCAACTATCACAGCACTGTTGGTTACTGCTTGCAATCCAGCTAATTTTAAAAGCGAAGCAGCACAAAAAACACCGCAGTTGATTCTAAGTACCTTGAGTGACCCGAAAACTTTTAATTATGCTCTTTCCCAAGAGTCACCTAATATTTTTCCTTACACCTTTACAGGATTAACTACTCAAAACACCATTACTGGAGAAATTGAGCCAGAATTAGCCGAATCCTGGAAAATTTCTGATGATGGATTGCGGTTTGTTTTTACCTTGCGCGATAATTTAAAATGGTCTGATGGTAAACCTTTAACCGCCGAAGATGTGATATTTACTTACAATGGTATTTACTTTAACAAAGAAATTCCCACCGATACTAAAGACGGTTTTAAAATTGGTGAAAGCGGTAAATTGCCTGAAGTTAAAAAACTCGATCAACGGCGGATAGAATTTATCTTACCCGAACCTTTCGACCATTTTTACAAAATATGGCAACTCCTATTTTACCGGCTCATGCTTTACGAGAATCGGTAGAAAAGAAAGATGGAGAAGGAAAGCCGTTATTTATCCAAAATGGAGTGTTGATACTCCTGTTGAGCAAATTGTTACTAATGGTCCTTACAAATTAGGAAGTTACAACACTACTCAAAGAGTAATATTTGAAAGTAATCCCTATTACTGGAAAAATCCTGAGCCTTATATCGCAAAAGTTAATTGGGAAATTGTAGAATCTCAAGATACTTCTTTATTGCAATTTCGTTCCGGTAGTTTGGATTCTATAAGTGTCACACCAGATTATTTTTCTTTACTCAAACGAGAAGAAAAGCGCGGTAATTTTAAAATTTATAATGGTGGTCCGGATACAGGTACATCTTTTGTATTTTTCAATTTGAATAAAGGTACAAGAAACGGTAAACCTTTAGTTAACCCAGTAAAATCAAAATGGTTTAACAATAAGGAGTTTCGTCAAGCTGTAGCCTATGCTATCGACCGTCAAACCATGATAAATAACACATTTCAAGGTTTAGGTCAAACACAAAATTCGCCGATTTCTGTACAAAGTCCTTATTATCTTTCTCCAAAAGAAGGATTAAAAGTCTACGATTATAATTTGGATAAAGCCAGAGAATTACTCAACAAAGCTGGCTTTAAATACAATTCTCAAGGTCAATTATTAGACGATGTAGGAAATCGCGTCCGCTTCACTTTACTCACAAATTCTGGGAATAAAATTCGCGAAGCAATGGGAGCGCAAATTAAATCAGATTTGAGTAAAATCGGTATTCAAGTTGATTTTACACCTTTGGCTTGGAATACTTATTTAGATAAAATATCAAATAGCTTGGACTTTGATATGGCATTACTTGGTTTAACAGGTGGTTTAGAACCAAATGATGGTGCCAATGTATGGAAACCCGAAGGTGGTTTGCATATGTTTAACCAAAAACCACAACCCGGACAAAAACCTATTGAAGGTTGGGAAGTTAGTCCTTGGGAAGCAGAAATTGCCAGACTTTATATCAAAGCTGCACAAGAATTAGACGAAGAAAAGGTTAAGAAAATATACGCAGAAACTCAACAAATTACTCAGGAAAATTTACCTTTTATCTACTTAGTTAATCCTCTTTCTCTAGCAGCTATCCGCAATAAGTTTGAAGGTATTCAATACAATGCAATTGGCGGTGCTTTCTGGAATCTTCCGGAAATTAAAATAACTAAAGATTAGGTTAAAGGTTAAAGGTTAAAGGTTAAAAGATATTAAGGTTAAAGGTTAAAGGTCAAAGGTCAAAGGTTAGAAGATATTATATTATCTCCCCATCCCCCTATCCCCTTGTCTCCCCATCATCTTCTATGACTTCAGAAAAAGCTCTCCAATCTCTATTAAACGCTGTTGCTAATGGTAATTTATCAACCGATGCAGCATTTTTACAGTTAAAAGATTTAGCTTATGAATCTGTAGAAGAGTTTGCCAAAATTGATCATCATCGCTCTTTAAGAACTGGTTTTCCGGAAGTAATTTGGGGTTTGGGTAAAACTCCCGAACAAATTGCTCGCATTATCGAGGTGATGCGTTTACAAAATCAAGTTGTCATGGCTACTCGCATCACTCCGGATGTTTACACGATTCTAGAATCCAAAGTTAAGGGATTGCGTTATTACGGATCTGCAAGAATCTGCGCGATCGCACCTGCTAATATTGAAGTTCGATATTCCGGTAATATTGGCATTATTTCTGCTGGAACTGCTGATTTAGCAGTTGCCGAAGAAGCCGCAGTTACTGCTGAACTTTTTGGTTTTCAGGTGCAGCGGTTATGGGATGTGGGAGTTGCGGGAATTCACCGTTTATTAAATAATCGCCACGTAATTGAATCAGCAACGGTATTAATTGTTGTTGCGGGTATGGAAGGTGCTTTACCAAGTGTTGTCGCCGGTTTATCAGACTCTCCCGTAATTGCCGTTCCCACCAGTATCGGTTACGGTGCAAGTTTTGGTGGCTTATCGGCTTTATTAACAATGCTCAACTCTTGTGCTGCGGGTATCGGAGTCGTGAATATCGATAATGGATTTGGTGCAGCCGTTTTAGCAGGACAAATTTTGCGCTCAGCCGAGAAATTACGGATGGCATAATTTATATATTTGGGATATCACGGTGATAATAACCAATACACAAGTTAAAAATGAAACTTTGGTCATTATTGGGTGGATTTGCTCTCAGTTTATGGACGACCATTTTGTTGTCAAATACTGTTAATGCGACTAGCAAAATACCTGTAAACTGGACTGTATTAGCTCAAAATATTTCCGATCCAGACCTTTTGGGTCAGCTGCAAAAAGCTTTTAATAACTTTGTGGAAACAGGTCAAGTATGGGCGCTTTTAATTGGATTAGTAGTTGGTTATTTGATTCGTAATTTGACAAGCTACGGTTAAAACAATTTTGGATTTTAGATTTTAGATTTTGGATTTTAAGTTAGGGTTAGGAGTTAGTACCACCGGAGTTATTCTTCCCATCCCCCCATCTCCCCAATTTATGACACAACAACAAACTTGGAGTCAGCGATTTGAATCAGCGTTACACCCTACTATTGCTCGCTTTAATGCCAGCATCCATTTTGATATTGAATTAATTGAATATGATTTAACTGGTTCGGTTGCTCATGCCAAAATGTTGGCGAAATGTGGCATTATTTCTTCTGAAGAAGGAGAGCAGTTAGTTACTGGTTTAGAACAAATTCGTCAAGAATATCGCCAAGGTAATTTTAACCCAGGTGTCGATTCGGAAGATGTACATTTTGCCGTTGAACATCGCTTGGTGGAAATAGTTGGTGATGTTGGTAAAAAGCTGCATACGGGACGTTCTCGTAATGACCAAGTAGGTACCGATACCAGACTTTATTTACGCGCACAAATCCAGCAAATTCAAAGCTTAATTCGGGAATTTCAAACTGTTTTAGTTGATATTGCCGAGCAAAATGTTGAAACTTTGATTCCCGGTTACACTCATTTACAACGCGCTCAGCCTCTAAGTCTAGCTCATCATCTCTTAGCTTATTTCCAGATGACACAACGAGATTGGGAACGCCTGGGAGATGTGTATCGCCGTGTGAATATTTCACCTTTGGGATGCGGTGCTTTAGCCGGAACTACTTTTCCTATTGATAGACATTACAGCGCTCAACTATTGCATTTTGACAAGGTTTATGATAACAGCCTTGATGGAGTTAGCGATCGCGATTTTGCCATTGAATTTTTGAGTGCAGCCAGTTTAATCATGGTTCACCTGAGTAGGTTGTCCGAAGAGGTAATTTTGTGGTCATCTGAGGAGTTTGGCTTTGTCACCCTCAAAGACAGCTGCGCTACAGGTTCGAGTATTATGCCTCAAAAGAAAAATCCCGACGTGCCGGAGTTAGTCAGGGGTAAAACAGGGAGAGTATTCGGTCATCTGCAAGCCATGTTAGTGATGATGAAAGGATTACCACTCGCTTATAACAAAGACCTACAAGAAGATAAAGAAGGTCTATTTGATGCAGTAAATACAGTTAAAGCTTGTTTAGCAGCAATGACAATTTTACTGCGGGAAGGTTTGGAATTTTGCGATCGCCGTTTAGCAACAGCCGTAGCGTCGGATTTTTCTAATGCTACGGATGTAGCAGATTATCTGGCAGCACGAGGTGTTCCCTTCCGAGAAGCTTATAATCTTGTAGGTAAGGTAGTGAAAACTAGTATTGCAGCGGGTAAACTTCTTAAAGATTTGAGTTTATCAGAATGGAAAGAACTGCATCCCAAGTTTGAAAATGATATCTATGAAGCAATATCACCCCGTCAAGTAGTTGCTGCACGAAATAGTTACGGTGGAACGGGTTTTGAACAAGTAACTAAGGCTTTACAAGCTGCTCGCGATCAAATTAAATCAGTTAATAGGGAATAGGGAATAGGCAATAGGGAATCTTGGTATGTAATTAATTTTATCTGAGTACTTATCTTGCACCTTCAAGTATAAATAACGATTAATACCACATAAACGGAAAAATAATAGATGATTTTTCACGTATAGTCCTATTTAACACTCAGTTATATAGCAAATTTCAGTTGAGTCCAATACACTAAAACCTCACCCCTTTCCCCTCTCCTCCCGACAGGAGAGGGGTGCCCGGAGGGCGGGGTGAGGTAAAATTTGTATTGCACTGAAATGAAAACCGCT
>JAAUSO010000023.1 GCA_012033205.1 Richelia sp. SL_2_1
ATATACCACGGTAAACAATCATTTCGGTTGTGTCGGTTAATAAAAGTATCTATGAATTGATTGCTTGCTGAATATAAACTTAATCCAAATCCTCCTAAAATAGAAGATAAAGATGAAATAACTATACAAAAATCTAAGTTTATATTCTGTAATACTTCTTCTAGTACTGAAATTTTATGGTGTTGTAATTTGAATATATTTTCTAATTCAATTTTTGTAATTTCTGGAATGGAAGCAAATGTATGTTCGCGCTTTATTCCAGTTGAACAAATGACACCATTAATTTTTCCAATATTTTCAGTTGCAAAGATTAGCTGCATTTGCTCATAATTAGTTTTATCTGCACGCAGTATTAAAACTTCTGTACCGTTATTCTCGAATGCTAGTAATTGTTGAATTTTGCAACTTACTTCATCATCAGTAGCATGAGTTTCAAGCCATTGTAAGAAATAATCTTTTTCTGGGAATGTAGAATCCTCTATAAATATGAGTTTTGCTTGAAAAGTTTTTGCTAAATACTCTGCAAGCACAACTTCAATACTTTCTAATCCACCAGAAAACAGGTAAACACCTTGTTTTTTGAAAGGTATATCGTCTTCAGCTACTGATTGCAAGCTAACTGGTTCAAATGTTTGTACCCAACGATGGCGATCGCGATAAGCAATTACATCATCTGAGGATACAGAAGTTAACTCATCAAAAAGTTTATCAACAATATGGCTTTCATAATATTCCTGTCTTTCCTTTGTGTCCTTTGCGTCTCTGTGGTTATTTAAATTAATATCAATACACCGACAGCTAATATCAGGATACTCTTGCGGAATGACTTTACATAAGCCTAATATTGCTGCTTTCTCTGGGTCGAGTTTTTCATTACCATTAACATCTTGAATATTATTTGATATAACCCAAATTTGTAAACTATTGCTAATTTTCAGCTTACTAAGGCTTTGCGTTAAAAATAATAAACTGTTGAATTCTAAATAGTTACCTAGTTGATTTGTTTCATCTTGACTTACGCTCCATAAATAAGCAATATGTTCTGGGTTATGGTCTAATGATACTAATTCTTTAAGCAATATATCATAGTCTTCACCTATCAATGGATTAATTGTATAAATATCTTCACTTAATTTGCTAAACTGTTCTTCTTTTTGAACAGTAATGATCTTTTTATTTTGATTTTTAAATACTTCAACTAATTGCTTGCCTATTCCCAAATCATCAATAAAAAACAGCCATTTTTCTGATTTTGATTCTATTTGAGTGGAGGATGTTCCTGCTAGTAAAGAGCGTTTCCATGAAGGCACATAAAAGCAGTCAGCAATATCTTGTTTATTATCTAATGTGGTTATTTTTTGATTTATAGAAGGGGAAGGGGATTTGGCATCAATCCAA
Source organism: Richelia sp. SL_2_1 (assembly GCA_012033205.1). GTDB lineage: Bacteria > Cyanobacteriota > Cyanobacteriia > Cyanobacteriales > Nostocaceae > Rivularia. Next base: position 1,399 of record JAAUSO010000023.1, read on the forward strand.
TATCTTTGTCTTTCAAAAGGATAAGTTGGTAAAGGAATGCGATGACGACGCTCCTGGGTATAAAATCCCGACCAATCTATTTCTACACCTCCGAGCCACAACCGACCTAATGTTTGTAATAAAAACTTAACATCTGAAGAATTCTCTTTGACATGGCGTAAGGAACTTAATACCTGTTGTTTAGCATCTTTTTCTAAATGCTGTCTCGTCAACGTGCTTAAAGTTCTTCCCGGTCCCACCTCCAGAAAAACACCTTCAAACTGCTGTAATAACTGCGATATTCCATCCGAGAATCTCACAGTTTGTCGTAAATGTTGGCACCAGTAATCCGGATTTGTCGCTTGTTGTTCGCTAATCCAATCACCAGTTACGTTGGAAATAAAGCGTAACTTTGGCGAATTCAGTTTAACTTTTTTGATAACCTCAAGAAATGCTTCTAAGATGGGTTCCATCATCTGGGAATGGAAAGCATGAGACGTATGCAACAGCCGACATTCAACTTCTTGAGAAGATAATTGCTTTTCTAGGGCTGCAACTGCTTCATTAGTTCCTGATACTACACAAGATTCGGGGCTGTTAACTACTGCAATTTGTAAGGATTGTTGATACAACTGATTTCCATCAAGGAGCAGTTGTATATCTTTTTCTGGAAGCTTGATTACCAGCATACTTCCTGTGGATACTTGTTGCATCAATTGCCCTCTTCTTGCCACAATTTTTAAAGCATCTTCTAAAGAGAACACACCTGCAATTGTTGCGGCAACATATTCCCCAATACTATGACCAATCATTGCTTCTGGACGCACTCCCCAAGACATTAGTAACTGAGCCAAGGCATATTCTGTAACAAATAATGCAGGTTGAGTCAGAGATGTTTGTTGGAGTTGATTTGAAGCAATTTCAATCTCTGCTTGTTTGGGGTAAAGTAAAGAACGGATATCAAGACCAAGGTGTGGTTGTAAAATTTCAGCACAGATATCTACGTGTTCTTTAAATATCGGTTCTACTTCATACAGTTCCTTCCCCATGTTTGCATATTGTGAGCCTTGTCCCGAAAACATGAAGATAACTTGAGTATGACCTGGCTTACAGTGGCGACTCAAAATACGTTGTGGGTCTTGGCTGTGAAGCGATTTCACCGCATCATCTAGGTCTTGACAAATTACTACGCGGCGATAGTCAAAATCTCGGCGACCAACTTGTAAGGTATAAGCTACATCAGGTAGAGTAATATCGGGGTTTTGCTCTAAATAATCGCCCAGTTGTACTGTCAGAGTGTCTAAAGTTGTGCTGGTTTTGGTTGATAAGAGTAATAATTGGTAAGGACGGGAAGGACTCGAAGCTTCGATGGTTGGAGCTTCTTCTAAGATTACATGGGCATTAGTCCCACCAATACCAAAAGAACTTACACCTGCTCTGCGGGGTGTACCGTTAGTTTTCCATTCTGATAACTTATTGTTAACGTAGAAGGGACTATTGGCGAAATCTATCTGGGGATTTGGTTCTTGAAAGTGCAAACTCGGAGGTATTTGTTTATGTTTTAGTGCTAGTACAGTTTTAATTAATCCTGTTACCCCCGCTGCTGTATTCAAATGTCCGATATTGGTTTTGACTGATCCGATCGCGCAAAAGCCTTTTTTATCTGTACTGGCACGGAAGGCTTGTGTAAGAGCTGTGATTTCAATCGGGTCTCCTAAAGGAGTTCCTGTTCCATGTGCTTCAATATAATTGATGGTTTCTGGTTCAACCCCAGCTAAAGCTAGCGCTTCTAAAATCACTTCTCTTTGACCATCAACACTGGGAGCGGTGTATCCAACCTTTAAAGAACCATCATTATTGATAGCTGAAGCTTTGATTACTGCATGAATACAGTCACCATCCGCAACAGCGTCTTCTAATCGCTTCAAGACCACAACACCCAAACCGCTGCCGAAAATAGTTCCTTGAGCTTGAGCATCAAAGGCTCGGCAATGTCCGTCAGGAGAATTAATCCCTCCTTCAGTATACAAATAACCAGTTTTTTGGGGAACTTGTATCGAAACACCACCTGCAAGTGCAATATCGCTTTCGCCATTTAATAAACTTTGGCAGGCTAAGTGGACTGCAACTAGTGATGTAGAACAAGTGGTCTGAACATTTATACTCGGTCCTTTAAGATTTAACTTATAAGAAATCTGTGTAGGTAGATGGTCTTTATCATTGCCAATAAAAATTTGGAATGTATCGGCTGATTTTATAAAATCATGATTGGGATATAAATTTGATAATAAGTAATTACTAACAGTAGTACCAGCAAAAAGACCTATTTGACCAGTGTAAGTTTCCGAATCATAACCAGCATTTTCTAAAGCTTCCCAAACACATTCTATGAAAATCCGGTGTTGTGGATCTGTAATTTCTGCCTCTCTAGGGGTGAAGCCAAAAAATGAAGCATCAAATAGCGCTGTATCTTCTAATATAGTACCTGCTTTTACATATTTAGGGTCTTTCAGTGATGCTGGGTCTACTGGTGTAGATGCTAATTCTTCATCAGTAAAAAAACAAATTGACTCTACGCCATTTTGCAAGTTTCGCCAAAATATATCGATGTTATTGGCATCAGGAAAACGACCGGACATACCGATGATAGCAATTTCATCTTTATCATTAAAGTTATTAACTAAATTATTTTTTATTTTCCATTTACAATCCTTTCTTGTTACGTTTGTTTCAACTTTTATAGTCTAGGAGCAGCACATTTCACAAAATGACCAAATAGCCTTTATTCTTAATTAGATTTATGCTTTGCATCTCGATGATTTTGCCTCGCTTGTTTGCGACGATTCATTGAATCTGTGCGACTTTTGTTTTGAGCAGCATTTTCTCGAATAAATTGTTGCTTATCTTGTAATTTAGTTAAATATTTGGTCAAATAGTTGATGGTTGGATATTGAAAAATATCAACTAATGAAAGTTGCTGAAATATTTTTTGCAACTTACTATGAACTTGAACCAAAAGTAATGAATGACCGCCTAGTTCAAAGAAATTATCATGAATACCAACTTCTTCAATACGAAGAACTTCTTGCCAAATATTAGCAATCGTTTTTTCTACCTCAGTTTGAGGTGGTAGATAAACTGCTTCCAGTTCAGGGCGTACTTGGTCAGGTATAGGTAGTGCTTTGCGGTCAACTTTGCCATTAGGTGTTAATGGTAGTGCCTCTAAAGTCAGCAAAGCATTTGGAATCATGTAGTTTGGTAACTTTGATGCTAAAAATTCCCGTAATTCGGTAATTGTCAATGTTTGCTCTTTTTGAGAAACTATATAAGCTACTATTCGTTGAGAATCTACCTTATCTTCCCTGACTAGTACTACAGCTTCTCGCACTGCTGGGTGTTGACTGACAACTGCTTCAATTTCTCCCAGTTCGATGCGAAAACCGCGAATCTTGACTTGATGGTCAATACGCCCTACAAATTCGATATTCCCATTCGGCAGCCAACGGGCTAAGTCGCCAGTCCTATATAACCTTTCTTCTGCTCCCGTTTTAGTTTTATGCTTGTCCTTCGTAAACGGATTGGGAATAAACTTTTCCTGGGTTATCTCGGGCAGATCCAAATACCCTTGTGCTAGTCCATCACCTCTTACATATAGCTCACCCGTAACACCTTGCGGGAGAAGACTGCCATACTTGTCCAGGATATAAATTTGTGTATTTGCAATTGGTTTTCCAATCGGGATCGTATTTTTTTTCAAATATTCTTCTAAAACTTCTCCCATATCTGTTTTTAATTCGTCCGCCAACTGCAAAGGTATCGCTTTTTTATACTCCACAGCAGCTTCTGTATCACTTAAACCAATTCTTTGTACGGTTCCATTTTTTAGATTATCAAGTTTTTCCTTGCTTCTTGCTTCAATTTGATTTGCAATTCTTAGTTGATCCTCAAGAACACTCTGTAAATCACGAGCAGTCGTATTAGGATTGGATAAAACAGCCCGAAATACAACTATTTCTTTTTCCTCATCATAAGAACTGTCCATCAGAATGGTCTTGGATGCAAAAGTCAGTCCTTGTTCAAACTGTTCTTTTTGTATCTGTGTATTAAGTTGATTAATTCTTTGGATATCATAGTCACTCAAAGATTTTTGTGTTGCTTTTGCTCTTAAATCTTCAGGGACATATCGATAATTAACGATATTTAAGGCTGGTTCCATTATCAGTTCAAATGGTTCTAATTGCTCAATAAGTCTGGAAAAATATTGGGCTTTCTCTATGCCATTGTTAATTAGAATCTCGTATCCCTTTTTACCGATAATATGAAGTGCCCCGTGTAAGCATAACGAAATCGCCGAGCGTGACCCCTCAATTGTGAAGCGTCCTACATCGAATGTATCTCGCTGAGCCTGGTAACGGGCCGTGGTTTCAGCAAAGTTTAACATCTGCGGGTCTTTAAACAAACAAACACTAATACCCTGGGGTAGGTATAACTGTTTATGTCCACAAATAGTTATAGAATCAGCTTTGTCAATCCCTTTCAATTTTCCTTTGTGCTTGTCGGAAAATATCGTCGCACCACCCCAAGCTGCATCCACATGAAAATGAATGCCGAATTCCTGCGCTATATCGCCCATTTCCCATAAGGGATCGATTTCACCAGTTTCTGTTGTTCCAGCGATGCCCACAAGTGCCAGGATGTATAACTTATTTCTCTTGCATTCTATTATTTTTTCTTTGAGCAGATTGATATCTAACTTCTCGTCATCATTACTGTCAATAAAAACAATGTTGTCTGTCCCCAAACCTAACATCGAAGCTGCTTTGTTGAGAGAGTAATGCATTAACCGAGAGCCGATGATAACGATATCGTCATACCCCTTCTTACTCAGAACCTTGTAAAGGCTTTCTGTTGCTAACTCACCAGAGTTTTCTTTACTTAATAATCCCGAATTTCGCGCACACAGCAAGGCACTGATGTTTGCTGTTGTACCGCCAGTTGTTATAATACCCAAATTTCGATTTTTTTGCTGAATATTTGACTCGTAAAATTCACCATTAAATCCATAAACAAGACGATGCAACATGGCGATCGCCTCTCTTTCCAAAAATATCAAAGACTTTGATGTCTCAATTTTAACCAGATTTTGGTTCAATCGCGAGATCATCTTGCTCATATCGTGCATAAAATCAGGCAAAGCGGATGTCATATGCCCAATGTATGTAGGAGACCCCGTATCGATTGTATATGGAAGCACTTCTTGGGAAAATTTATCGTAATAATCGTCAACTTTTATAGGATATGAGGGCAACTCGCTCTGTTGAAATTTTGTAGCTAGTATTTCTGGACTAATGCCAGGCTTGGTAAAAGGTTTGTGGTGAACCCCAAGAACCTGGTTTTCAGTTGCATCACGAACAACTTCTGGCTTGAAATATTGCAGTATTCTTTGACGTGTTTCCCAAAAATTGACTTCAAAGAATGTAACATCAGCAGCAACTTCACTTGAGCCGTAGAGATTGAACAATCTGGCAGAACTGAGTTTCTGGTGAAATGACTCAGCTAACCCTATTGGCAGGGCTTCGCCGCTGCAAAATACATATTTGAGATATCGAAGTTTTGTCAGTTGTTCAGGCGCATTGTCCAGAATCGCTTTGAGCAGGGATGGAACAACAACAATTCTAGTTATCTTTTTATCGCTCAACAGGCTCATTAGCCTGGAAACATCGCCCCGTATACTATCTGGAACCACCACCAGCGGAATTCCTTTGAGAAGGGGAGAAAATATTTCCGCAACATGATCGACAAAATTGATGGAGGTTTTTTGAATGCAAATCTCCGAAGCCGCAAATGGTAGCGTTTCCCAGATCCAATGCAAGCGATTGACAATGCCACGAACCTTACCGAGAACCGCTTTGGGTTTTCCGGTGGAACCGGACGTATAGATTGCGTATGCCAAGTCATCGGGTGTTGTTTGAAGATTTAAATTTTCAACGCTTTCTCTAGCAATGGCATCCCTATCCCTATCTAGACAAACGATATGGGCGTTTTGAGAAGAAATCTTTTCGGACAAAGACTCCTGAGTCAACAGGGTACGCACATTAGAATTTTCTAGCATGAACGCCAATCGTTCTTGCGGATAGTTCGGATCTAACGGCACATATACGCCATTGGCTTTGAGAACAGCCAGCAAGCTCACCATCTGCTCCAAGGATGGCTCAAAACATATTCCCACCAGCACTCCCGAACCAACTCCGAGAGACTGTAAATAATGTGCCAGTTGATTTGCCCATTGGTTCAACTGTCGATAGGTCAGTTGTTGGTTTTCAAATATCACTGCCACCGATAGGGGCGTTTTTTCTACCTGGGCTTCAAATAACTCATGAATACATAGGAGGGGATATTCAACTTCTGTATTATTCCATTCCCACAGTAATTGATGCTGCTCAGATTCAGTTAATAGTGGTAACTCTGACAAACGCTGTTGTGGATTAGCAATAATTCCAGATAACAACGTTTGTAAATGGGCAGCCATTTTTTGTATAGAATTTTCTTCAAATAAATCAGTATTGTATTCTAAGCTTCCAACCAACCCCGACTCGGTTTCTGTCATATATAGGGTTAAATCAAACTTAGAAGTATTATTATCGCCTTCCAAGGGAGTTAAAGTTAAACCAGGCAACCCTAAAGCCGACATTGGAGCATTCTGAAGTACAAACATCACTTGAAACAATGGTGCATAACTTAAATCTCGCTGTGGTTGTAGTCGCTCAACTAACAACTCAAAAGGCAAATCCTGATGTGCATAAGCTCCTAGTGCTACCTCTCGTACCCGTTTTAACAGTTCTTCAAAACTGGGGTTTCCTGCTAAGTTAGTTCTTAACACCAGGGTATTGACAAAAAATCCAATTAACCCTTCTATTTCCGTCCGATTACGGTTAGCAATCGGCGAACCAACCACAATATCTTCTTGCGCTGTATAACGCCATAGCAGTGTTTGGAAACCTGCTAACAGGGTCATAAATAATGTAGTTCCCTGCTGCTGACTTAACCTATTTAAAGCGGAGGATAATTCTTTTGATAATTTAAATGAATAGGTCGCACCACGGAAAGTTTGAATTGCTGGTCTTGGGTGATCTGTGGGTAATTCTAATACTTTTGGTGCGTTCTCTAATTGCTTGAGCCAATAAGATATCTGGGTTTCTAGTACTTCTCCTTGCAGCCATTGACGTTGCCAAGCTGCGAAGTCTACATACTGTACTGGTAGTTCTGGGTAGGAGATGGGTTTTTCATTAGAGAAGTTAGAATAAAGTGAAGAAAATTCTTGTACTAATATACCAACTGACCAACCATCAGAGACGATGTGGTGCATTGTCAGTAGTACTATGTGTTCTTGTTCATCAAGACGTAATAGTTTTACTCTTAGTAAAGAATCGCTGCTGATGTCAAAGGGTTGTTGAGCTTCTTGTGTAATAGTATGTTTAATTTCGGCTTCTTTTTGGAAAGCATTCAAGGAACTGATATCTAGTATTGATAATCTTATGGGCTTTTGTTCCGAGATTACAGCTACTGCTTGCCCTTCTACTGAAAGGAAATTGCTTCTAAGGGCTTCATGACGGCGTACAATTTCGTTGAAGCTTCGTTCTAATGCATTGTGATTTAATTCTCCCTGTAGCCTCACAGCCGCAGGAATATTGTAGAAGGAACTATTTGGTTGCAGTTGGGCTAAAAACCACAGTCTTTGTTGAGCAAATGATAGTGGTAATTGTTGCGAACGTGAAATCCGCTCAATACTCGTCGCTTCAACTGCTGAATCTAGCTTAATTGCGTTCTCAATTTCTTTTGCTAACCCAGCTATTGTTGGTTTCTCGAATAAGCAACGTAAAGGAAGCTCTAGTTGAAATACTTGCCGGATTTGAGAAATCACACGAGTTGCAATTAAGGAATGTCCTCCTAATTCAAAGAAGTTATTATCAATACCTACTTTTTCTATACTAAGTACTTCTGCCCAAATACCAGCTAATAAATTCTCGATTGGTGTGGAGGCAGGGACTATATTAGATGATGATACTTGTGTTAGTTCAGGTATAGGTAGTGCTTTACGGTCAACTTTACCATTAGGGGTCAATGGTAATGCCTCCAATATGACAAAAGCCGCTGGCACTATGTAGTTCGGTAACTTTGATTCTAAAAAGTTACGTAGCTCATGAGTGACCAGTGTTTGTTCTTGAGGAACCACATAGGCGACTATTCGTTGAGAATTTGCTGAATCTTCCCTTACTACAACTACAGTTTCTCGTACTGCTGGGTATTGACTAATTACCGCCTCAATTTCTCCTAATTCGATGCGGAAGCCGCGTACTTTGACTTGGTTATCAATCCGACCAATGTATTCTATATCTCCACTGGGCAAATAGCGTGCTAAGTCCCCGGTTTTATACAGACGTGTTGCTTCTGTACTAAAGGGATTGGGGATAAATTTCTCTGCGCTCAAGTCTGGACGGTTTAAGTAACCCCTAGCTACTCCTACACCACCAATATAAACTTCACCCGTTACACCCATCGGAACAGGTTTGAGATATTTATCAAGTATATAAATTTGAATATTGGCAATTGGTTGACCAATGGGAACTGTATTTTGGTTAGATAATTTTTCTTTTTTACACTGCCAATAAGTGACATCTACAGCAGCTTCCGTTGGACCATAAAGATTATGCAGTTGAGCATTAAGTCGATTGAAGAACCGTTCTTGCAGTTGGGCTGGTAAAGCCTCACCACTTGCTATTACTCGCACTAGAGATTGGCATTTTTCTAAACCTTCTGCCTCCAGAAATGCTTGCAGCATTGACGGCACAAAATGTAAAGTCGTAACTCGCTGCTTTCTAATTAGGTTGACCAGGTAGTTGGGGTCTCGATGCCCTTCTGGTTGAGCTACTACTAAACGCGCACCTGTCATCAACGTCCAGAAAAACTCCCACACGGATACGTCAAAACTGAAGGGAGTTTTTTGTAAAACAGCATCTGCTGAAGTTAATTGGTAAGTATCTTGCATCCACAATAAGCGATTGCAAATACCACTATGGCTATTCATTGCACCTTTGGGCTTACCTGTAGAACCGGAAGTGTAGATTACGTAAGCAAGGTTATCAATTGTGGTGTTGGATGCAGGATTTTCTGTACTTTCCGAAGTGATTTGTTCCCAGTTACTATTGATGCAAATTACTTGAGCTTTATGAGAAGGTAGACTTTCTAACAAGTATTGTTGTGTTAGTAATACGCTTGGTTGGGAATCTTCTAACATATAAGCCAAGCGTTCTTGAGGATAGTTGGGGTCTAGGGGTACATATGCACCACCTGCTTTGAGGATGGCTAATAGCCCGATGACCATATCAAGGGAGCGCTCTACACAAATTCCCACCAGTACCTCTGGTCTTACTCCGTGCGATCGCAAATAGTACGCTAGTTGATTTGCTCTGTTGTTTAGTTCGTAGTAGGTTAATTGTTGGTCTTCAAATACTACTGCGATCGCATTACTGTTTTTTCTACCTGGGCTTCAAATAATTCGTGAATACATCGAAGGGGATATTCTACTTCTGTATTATTACATTCAACAAGCAATTGACGTTTCTCTTGTTCTGTGAGTAATGATAATTCTGAAAGGTGCTGTTGTGGATTAGCAACAATTCTCTCTAGTAAATTCCGATAATGTTCCACCATTCTTGTAATGGTGTTAGTATCGAAAATATCAGTGCTATATTCTACTAATCCTGTTAGTCCTCTATCGGTTTGTGATAGGTTAAAACGTAACTCAAACTTTGCTGTACCGTTGTCAAAATTCAAGGGACTCACAGTTAAATTTGAAAGCTCTACTGGTTCCACTTGTACTTGTTGCAAATCAAATTTGACCTGAAATAGTGGTACCATTTCACTGAGATTTCGCTCTGGTTTCAAAATATCCACCAACTTATCAAATGACAAGTCTTGATGGACATAAGCCTTAAGAGTTACTTCACGTACTCTACTTAGCAACTGGGTAAAAATTGGGTTTCTAGATAAGTCAGTACGCAGTACTAAAGTGTTAATCAGAAAACCAATTAATCCTTCAGTTTCTACTTGGTTGCGGTTGGCAATATCAGTTCCAACTACAACATCATTTTGATTAGTATATTTATATAATAAAACTTTAAATACTGTTAATAATAATGTAAATAACGTTATCCCTTCTTTTACACTTAAAGTTTTCAGGGCATCTGATAGAGTTTTAGATAATTCAAAAGATTGTTTTACACCTTTATATGTTGCAATAGCTGGTCGAGGTCTATCAGTAGGAAGTTTTAAAACAGGAAGATTAGCAAGCTGCTTCTTCCAATAATTAGTCTGAACTTCCAACACTTCCCCTTGTAAATATTTCTGTTGCCAAACAGTCCAATCTGCATATTGAATTGGTAGTTTAGAAAGTGGTATTTGCCCAGCGTTTGTGCAAGAGGTAGATTGCTTGTTGGAGAAAAACTCATAAAGGACTTTCATTTCTCGAACAAATATCCCCAAAGACCAACGGTCAGATATTATGTGATGCATTGTTAATAACAGCACATATTCTGTTTCTGCCAGCTTTAGAAGGCTTATCCGCAGTAATGGTTTAGTAAGGTCAAACGGTTTTTCAGCTTCTTTAGAAGCTAACATTTGAAGCTCTTCATGTCTATTAGGTACCTCCTTCAAGTCTACTATTGGTAATTTTAATGGCTGAGAAGGAGCAATTACCTGAATCGGTATTCCCTCTGAATTGGTAGTAAAAGTTGTTCGTAAACTTTCATGTCTCCCGACAATTTCAGTAAATACCTTTCCCAGCAGTTCTATGCTTAGATTACCTTCAATTCGTAAAGCGCTAAAAATATTGTAAGCACTGTTATTAGGGTTTAATTGCTGGAAAAACCATAATCTTTGTTGAGCAAAAGATAAAGGTATTTCGCTAAAATCTTGTCTTTTTTTAATTTCTATTTTAGATATTTCTTGTGTTCTTTCTTTATTCAATCTTTTCTGTTTAAGATACTTCTCAAATACCATCCGCTGTTCTGGAGACAGAGCGGCTATTTGTCGTTCAAAATCATTCATGAGTATATATCCACAACAACTAAGATTTGATTCAATAATTCCGACTAATAATAACTAACCCGAAAACGCTACTTCTTCTTCTTTTTTCCGATTACACATATTCTTTAAATCTTTCAGATGAGGTAAACTCGCCATTACAGCTTCAAAATTATCATTAAAGTCAATCAAACAAGCGACTTCATCAACACCAGCTTTCTGTAGGCGCTCAACCATTTGCATACAAGTTGTTTTTGAGCCAATTAAGGTTCTTCCTTTTAACCAACCTTCATAGGCAAACCGTAACAGGCTATTGATATCTGCTTCTGTAAATTTCTTTAAATCTACTTTAAGTCCAGCATCTCTTGCTAAACTTTCCAGTAGATTGATGTGAGTTTTCAAATAATTATAAAAAGGTTCCCTTGCCGCTTCTTTTACTTTATCAAAATCTTCTCCTATAAACGTATGTATCATCATTGCCACTTTCCCTGCTTTAGGATCGTAACCATTTTGTTGTAAAGATTGGCGATATAGCAATATCTGTGGAGCAACTTCTTCTAAGGTTCCTCCTAATAGAGAAGTCAATACATTAGCACCAATTTTACCAGCTTCAATATAGGTGGCTGAAGATTGACATACAACCCAAGTTGGCAGTTTAGATTGTATAGGTCGTGGAAAAGTTCTTACCTCAAAAGTTTTTCCAGTAGCATCTTTGAGTTCAACTTGTTCTCCTTCCCAAAGCTTTTGCACTGTCTGAATACCCTTCCACATTGTTTGTTTGCGGTTGGCATAGCTTTCGGTAGAAAGTACAAAGTCATCCATCGTCCAACCTGATGCAAAACCAAGAGCAACTCTACCATTGAAAATTATCAACTACAGACCATTCTTCAGCTACTCGTGCGGGGTTATGAAGTGGCATGACAAGACTGCCAGCCCGTAATTGAATTTGCTTGGTAATCATTGCCAATGCTGTACTAGTTAAGCACGGGTTTGGATAAAGTCCTCCAAACGGGTGAAAATGCCTTTCTGGAGTCCAAAGGGCAGAAAAATCATTCTGATCCGCAAATTTTGCACTTTCTGTTAGTAACTTATATTTGTTGTTATTAACTTTTGAACCATCTCCAGAAAAATAAAATAGGCTAAATTCCATGTCTTTACTCCTTAATTTCTACAGAAAATTATTCTTCAATCTTTGATGAAATTGTGGGGTAGCAAAAATATTTAATAGTATTCAGTAAAACTATTCTCAACTATTGAAGTCCTTAATGAGAATTACTCAGAATCTGTCACTAATTCTTGTTGAATTTCTGATAATGAAAGACTTCTTACTTTTTGCAATAAATCCGCAGTTTCTTGAATCTCTTCATCTTCTTGCCGTCGTTGTTTTTGAGCAATAACCTTAGCAATTCCAGCTAGAGTGGGAGCATCAAAAAGAATACTTTCAAGAGGTAATTCTACTTCAAAAATCTCCCGCAAACGCGAAGTTACTTGAACTGCTAGCAAGGAGTGTCCCCCCAATTCAAAGAAATTATCATTAACACCAATCTGCTCAACACCAATAATTTCTTGCCAGATTTGTGCTACTCTTTGTTCAATTTCGTTACTAGGAGCTGTGTAAACTGTTTGTAAATTTGGTCTAGAGTGTTGTGAAAGTAAGTCTTCTTGGGAATTATTCCTCTTGTGTAGAGATTTGCGCTCGATCCAGGTGCTAATTCTAGCTTGTAAATCTCCTGGCGAAACAATAAATTGACTTGGTGAAGCTATTGCTAAAACGCGCTGGCATACTTCCCATGCTTCATTTGGTGTCATTGCTAAGTCAATCAAACTTGTTTCGGGCGCACCATCTTTTCTTTCTTGTTGTTGATATCGTACAGCATCCCAGTTAATACAAAACCACGGAACAATATTTTTGTGATTTTTCTTAACAACAAAGCTATCAATGAAAAGATTAGCTGCTGAATAAGCAACCAGTCCCAGACCTCCTACAATAGATGATAAAGAAGATTGCAATAAACAAAAATCTAATTCTCTGTCTTGCAAAAGTTTTTCTAGTACATAGAGTCCATAAACTTTTGAATGAAATTGTAACTCGCTTTGATCTCGACCAATTTCTTGAATCGAGAAACTTGACTTTTCATCACTCATGGGGGTGACGTAAAATACACCATGAATCCGCTCAAAAGATTCGTATGCTTGATTGATTGCTGTTTGCATTTGTTCAATATTTGCAGGGTCAGCCTCAATCATGAGTAACTCTGTACCAGACTCTTCTAATCCAAGTATTTTCTTGATATAACTACTGACAATATCCTGTTCTCCATGATTTGTTAGCCATTGTGACCATTCATCCCTTCGAGGAAGCCCTATATTACCAATCAAAATGAGTTTAACTTGTAATGTTTGAGCTAAATATTCTGCAAAAACTAAGCCAAGACTTCCGATAAAATCTCCTGCAATTAGATAAATTCCTCCTTCCCTAAGTCTAGTTGTTTCTTCTTCCACTTGTTTTAATTGCTTTGGCTCAGTGGTTTGTACCCATCGATGACTACCACGGTAAGCAACAACCAAGTCAGACGGCTGAGTTGTTAGCTCCGCCATGATTTGGTTTATTAGTTGTGTTTCTGAAGAATTCTTTAGTTCAGAAATGATGATATCGATGTTACGGCAGGTAATATTTGGATATTCTTGGGAAATTACCTTACAAGCTCCTAAGACCGTTCCTTTTTCTGGAATTAATTCTTCTTGTCCGCTGGTATTATGAACGTTGTTTGTTACAACTACTAATTCCAAAGGCTTGGTGATATTTCGTTTAGATAAGGCTTTAGCTATGGATAGCGTACTATAGAAGCCGAAATTCTGATACTGTTGAAAGCTTGAGATTGCTGATTGTATCTGTTCGGAGAAAGTTTGACTCAAGTTTTGAGTATTGGCTGTGACACCCCAAAAATGAGCAATAGTTTGTGGTACTTTATCTATTTCACCTAATGTTTGGAATAAAATGTCATAGTCATCTTCCTGTTCTGGGTTGATTGCGTAAGCGTGATCGCTCAGTTGGGTAAATTTCTCTCCCACAGTTACAGTTATGACTTCTTGACCCTTTTGTTCTAGTTGTTGAGCAATTTGTAAACTGAAATTACATGAGTCAACAAAAACTAAATAGCATAGCTTTGCCTTTTCTATTTCTCTTGGTTTAAAGGGTTCAAGTAAATTAACTTGCTTCCAGCTAGGAAGATAAAACCAATCAGCAATATTTTGTTTTTTGCTTATAGCTTGGTTATCAATAGTGTCATTTATTTTTTGTGGCTCAATCCAATAACGCTGACGTTCAAAGGGGTATGTAGGTAAGGGAATACGGTGTCGTTGTTCTTGTGCATAAAAACCAAACCAATTTACTTGTACCCCTGCTAACCAAAGTCTTCCCAAACTGTTGAGTAAAAATGCTACATCCGACTGCTCGTCTTTGGGATGACGCATTGAACTTAAAATTATTGCATCCTTTGTCTGTTGTTTGGCAAGAGTATTTAATGTTCTACCCGGACCAACTTCTAATAATACTTGCTCGAAATCTTTGATTAACTCCGCAATACCCGTACTAAAGCGCACCGTGTGCCGTAAATGCTTTGTCCAATAGCTGGGATCGGTTGCTTCAGATGGGGTAATCCAGCCTCCTGTTAGGTTGGAAATAAAAGGAATTTCCGGAGGATTTAAATTTACTTTTTTGACTTCCTCAGTGAATATTCCCAGGATAGAATCCATCATTGCAGAATGAAAGGCATGGGAAGTATGCAAACGTCTACAATTTACACCTGCAAGTTGTAGCTCTTGTTGCAATTCCTCTATTGCTGATTCTGTTCCTGATACGACGCAGTTCGTTGGTGCATTTATTACAGCTAGACAAAGCTTTTCATTTAGACAAAATTGTATTGCCTCTTGGTCAAGTTCAACTGAAAGCATAGCACCCTTTGGAAGTTGTTGCATCAGCCGTCCACGGACAGCAACAAGCGTTAAAGCATCTTCTAGAGAAAAAACACCTGCCAAACAAGCAGCTACATATTCCCCGATGCTATGACCAATCATTGCTACGGGAGATATACCCCATGACATCCACAACTTTGCTAGAGCATACTCAATTACAAACAGTGCTGGCTGAGTTATTTGAGTCTGTTGCAGTTGCTGTCTCGCAATTTCTGTTTGTTCATGATTTGGGTATAAAATTGTGCGTAAGTCAACATCAAGATGAGATTTAAGTATTTCACAGCACTCATCTATATGTTTCCTAAATACTGGCTCAATCTCGTACAATTCTTTACCCATATTTACGTACTGTGAACCTTGACCAGGAAACATAAATGTAACCTGCCGGTTGATTGGTTCTTGGAAGTGGGTAAATATTCTTTGTGGATCTAGATTTTCTAAAACTGTAACTGCATCGTCACAATTCTCACATAATAGCATTCGACGATGCTCAAAAGCTCGACGACCAACTTGTAAGGTATATGCAGCATCGGCCAAATTTAATTTGGGATGCTGTTTGAGGTGAGTAACTAAATTTGTGATCGCAATTTCTAATGCTGATTCGGTTTTCGCAGAAAGTAATAACAACTGCCAAGGACGAGACAAACTAGAAGGGTGACTAGGTGGAGCTTCTTCAAGAATCGCGTGGGCATTTGTTCCACCAATACCAAACGAACTCACACCAGCACGACGAGGAGTGCCTTTAGTCTCCCACTGCGAAAGTTGAGTATTAACGTAGAAGGGACTGTTATCGAAATCAATCTGAGGATTGGGCTGCTCAAAATGTAAACTGGGTGGTATCTGTTTATGTTTAAGGGCTAAAACTGTTTTTATTAAGCCTGTAACACCTGCAGCAGTATCCAAATGCCCAATATTCGTTTTTACTGAACCTATAGCGCAATAATTTTTCTTTTGCGAACCAGTATGAAAAGCTTGGGTTAGTGCTGCAATTTCAATTGGATCTCCCAAAGAGGTTCCTGTTCCATGTGCCTCAATATAGGTGATTGTTTCGGGGTCAACTTCAGCAATCGTTTGAGCTGCTTTAATCACCTTTGCTTGGGTGTCAATACGGGGTGCTGTGTAGCTAACTTTTAGACCACCATCATTATTAATAGCTGAACCTTTAATAACAGCGTGAATGGTATCTCCATCGGTGATCGCCTCATCTAATCGCTTTAAAACAACAATGCCTACACCACTACCAAAAACAGTTCCTTGCCCCTTAGCATCAAAGGCACGACAATGACCATCTGGAGATAAAATTCCACCCTCTTGATAAGAATATCCAGTTTTTTTTGATGCATCGATCATAACACCACCAGCTAATGCCAGATCGCATTCCCCACCCAGTAAACTTCGGCAGGCTAAATGTACGGCGACTAATGAAGTCGAACAAGCAGTTTGAACATCTACAGAAGGTCCCTCTAATTCGAGTTTATAAGATACTCTTGTTGTAAGGAAATCTTTGTCATTTGCCAAAACAAGCTGTTGAGTATCAATAAAATTTTTAATACTTTGATTTGAATAAAGGTTTATTAGATAATCATTAGTACCCGTGCCAGCATAAACTCCTATTGAACCATCATACTGTTTAGAATCGTAACCGCTGCATTCGAGAGCTTGCCAAGCACATTCTAGGAAAATACGTTGTTGAGGATCTATAACTTCAGCTTCTCTAGGATTAAAGCCAAAAATGAAGCATCAAATAACTCTATATCTTTTAATGTAGACCCATATCTAACATAGTTAGAATTATTCAGTATGGTGAGGTCTACACCTGAAGATTTGAGTTCTTCATCTGTAAAGGACGTTATTGACTCTTTACCATCTTGCAAATTTTGCCAAAACTCCTTAAGATTTTGGGCTCCAGGAAATCGTCCTACCATGCCAATAATAGCTATTTCTAGACCAGTTTGCTCGAAAGATACTGAATTATTCATTTTATTTAATTCCCTTGCTAATTTTTAAAAATTGTTTGATTCGAGCTTTACCATCTTTTAATTGTTGAGTCCGTGCTTCAGCTCGATCAAAATTTGTTAAATCATCGTTATTTACTCGACCAATGAACTCAGCCAAGGAACTGATGGTTGGGTACCTAAATAGTTCGATTATTGTCAAATCTTTCTGGCATATTTTACGCAGTTGGCTATGAACCTGAACCATTAATAAAGAATGTCCACCAAGCTCAAAGAAGTTATCATGAATGCCAACCTTTTGGACTTTGAGCGCCTTCTGCCAAATTGTAGCGATAGATTTTTCCAAATCATTTTGAGGTTTAATGTAGGTTGTTTCTAACTCTCGACGAAGATTATCTATTTTAGGCAGTGCTTGGCGATTTAGCTTACCGTTAGGCGTTAATGGCAAAGCCTTTACTGGTATAAAAGCAGCAGGTATCATATAATCAGGCAGCTTTGCTTTTAAGAAGCTCCGTAATTCACTGGGTTTAGGAGCTAATTTTTCTTCTGAGACTAAATAAGCTATTAGCTGTTTCTCCCCAGGTACGTTCTCCCTTACTACTATTATAGTTTCTCTAATAGTGGGATATTGAGTTAATTGTGTCTCAATCTCTCCAATTTCAATCCGGAAACCACGAATTTTTACTTGGTGGTCGATGCGACCAATGTACTCTATTTCTCCACTTGCAAGGTAGCGGGCTAAATCCCCTGTTTTGTAGAGACATGCTGCTGGTTTGTCGCTAAAGGGATTAGGAATAAATTTTTCAGCAGTTAGCTTAGGACGGTTTAAATAGCCTCGTGCTAGTTGCTCACTACTTATATATATTTCGCCGAGTACGCTTATGGGAACAGGTTGCTTGTTCACATCTAGTATATATATCTGGGTGTTAGCAATTGGACGACCAATTAAGACAGATGTAGATAAGGGCGCTTGTGGAGTAACACTGTAGCAAGTAACATCCGCAGATACCTCTGATGAACCGTAAAGGTTTAACAAAGTACTATCTGGCAAACTTTGTCGAAATTGCACGAGGAGGTCATGAAACAGCGCTTCACCACTGCTAATCCACAACTTTAACTTGGGTAAGTGTAACTGTAGGGCATGATTTCTATTTAATAATATACGTAGTAATGAAGGAACAAGTACTAATCGTGTCACATTGTTGCAAGCAAGATTAGTGACAAATTTTTGTGGGTCTTTGATAACTGAATCGGGCACAATTACTGTGGTTATTCCTTTAAGTAAAGAACCAAAAATTTCCCATACTGAATCAACAAAGTTTAGGGATGTTTTCTGGCAACAAATTTCTTCTTCTTTGAAAGGGTAATTTTGCCACATCCATTGGCAACGATTGATAACACCTTTGTGCAAACCAAGAACTCCCTTTGGTTGTCCTGTAGAACCGGAAGTATAGATTACGTAAGCAAGGTTATCAATTGTGGTATTGGATGCAGGATTTTCTGTGCTTTTATCGATGATTTGTTCCCAACCACTATCAATGCAAATTACTTGAGCTTTGTGAAAAGATAGACTTTCTAATAAGTATTGTTGTGTTAGCAAGACGCTTGGTTGGGAGTCTTCTAACATATAAGCCAAGCGTTCTGTTGGATAGCTAGGGTCTAGGGGTACATATGCACCACCTGCTTTAAGGATGGCTAATAGTCCGATAACCATATCAAGCGAGCGCTCTACACAAATTCCCACCAAAACCTCTGGTTTTACTCCCAACGAGCGCAAATAATGGGCTAGTTGATTTGCTTTGGAGTTTAGTTCGTCATAAGTTAATTGTTGGTCTTCAAAAATTACTGCCACCGATAGGGGCGTTTTTTCTACCTGGGCTTCAAATAACTCATGAATACATAGAAGGGGATATTCAGCTTTTGTATTATTCCACTCCCGTAGTAATTGATGCTGCTCAGATTCTGTTAATAGTGGTAACTCTGATAAACGTTGTTGTGGATTAGCAACAATTCCAGATAACAACGTTTGTAGATGACTCACCATTCTTTGTATCGTATTTTTCTCAAATAAATCAGTATTGTATTCTAAGCTTCCAACCAACCCCGACTCGGTTTCTGTCATATATAGGGTTAAATCAAACTTAGAAGTATCATTATCGCCTTCCAAGGGAGTTAAAGTTAAACCAGGCAACTCTAAAGCCGACATTGGAGCATTCTGAAGTACAAACATCACTTGAAACAGTGGCGCATGACTTAAATCTCGCTGTGGTTGTAGTCGCTCAACTAACAATTCAAAAGGCAAATCCTGATGTGCATAAGCTCCTAGTGCTACCTCTCGTACCCGTTTTAATAGTTCTTCAAAACTGGGGTTTCCTGCTAAGTTAGTTCTCAACACCAGGGTATTGACAAAAAATCCAATTAATCCCTCAAGTTCTGCTCGATTACGGTTAGCAATTGGCGAACCAACTACAATATCTTCTTGGGCTGTGTAACGATATAGCAATGTTTGGAAGCCTGCCAACAAAGTCATAAATAAAGTAGTTCCCTGCTGCTGACTCAATTTATTAAGTTTTGCAGATAATTCTGTTGATAACTTAAATGAATAAGTTGCACCCCGGAAAGTCTGTATTTTCGGTCTAGGATAATCTGTAGGTAATTCTAATACTTTTGGTGCGTTCTCTAATTGCTTGAGCCAATAAGATATTTGGTTTTCAAGTACTTCTCCTTGCAGCCATTGTCGTTGCCAAGCTGCAAAATCTACATACTGTACTGGTAGTTCTGGGTAGGAGATGGGTTCTTCATTACAGAAGTTAGAATAAAATGAAGAAAATTCTTCTACTAATACACCAACTGACCAACCATCAGAAACGATGTGGTGCATTGTCACTAAGATAATATGTTCTTGCTCGCCCAAACGCAATAGTTTTACTCTTAGTAAACAATCGCTGCTGATGTCAAAGGGTTTTTGTGCTTCTCGTGCAATTTGTTGTTGGAATTCTGCTTGTTGGTTTGCACCAATCGAACTAATATCCAGTATTGACAGCGTTAGGGGCTTTGCTTCGGAGATAACAACTAATGGTTGTCCTTCTTTTGTTAAAAAATTGGTTCTAAGAGCTTCATGACGATGCACAATTTGGTTGAAGCTTTGTTGTAGTGCTTCTACATTCAATTCTCCCTGTAGCTGTACAGCAGCCGAAATATTATAGAATGGGCTGTTCTGTTCTAATTGAGTTAAAAACCATAGCCGTTGTTGAGCAAATGATATTGGTAATTGTTGCCAACGGGGAATCGGCTCAATATTCGTCGCTGCAACTGTTGATTCTACTGTAATTGTTTTTTCAATTTCTTTTGCTAACCATGCTATTGTTGGTGTTTCAAATAGATAGCGTAAAGGTAGCTCTACTTGAAATACTTGCCGGATTTGAGAAATTACGCGAGTTGCAATTAAGGAATGTCCTCCTAATTCAAAGAAGTTATGATTAATACCTATTTTTTCAATCCCAAGTATTTCCGCCCAAATACCCGCTAATAAAGTCTCCACTGGTGTAGAAGCAGGAACTATATCCGATGATGATATTTGTGTTAAATCTGGTACTACTAGAGCTTTTCGGTCAACTTTACCATTCGGCGTAAGTGGTAGGGCTTCCAATGTGACAAAAGAGAAAGGTACCATGTAGTTTGGTAACTTTGATTCTACAAAAATACGCAACTCATCAATTACCAATGTTTGCTGCTTCCGAAGGACTATGTAAGCAATTATTAGTTGAGAATTTGCAGAATTTTCGCCAATTATGACTACAGTTTCTCGTACTGCTGGATGTTGCCCGATTACAGCCTCAATTTCTCCTAGTTCAATCCGGAACCCACGCAGTTTAACTTGGTTATCAATTCTACCTATATATTCAATATTTCCACTAGGTAAATAGCGAGCTAAATCTCCGGTTTTGTAAAGGCGATTGCCTTCTTTATTGCTTAAGGGATTGGGGATAAATTTTTCTGCTGTCAAATCGGGACGACGAAAATAACCTTTTGCAAGTCCCCTTCCACCGATGCATAATTCCCCCGTTACACCCACGGGAACCAACTGATTATATTTGTCGAGGATATAAAGCTGGGTGTTGGCAATTGGTTTGTCAATTGGTACGATATTATCGCCAGCTTCTACTTGACTAGCCGCTGACCAAATAGTAGTTTCGGTAGGACCGTACATATTCCATAAAGAATGGCATTTGTCGAGTAACTGATTTGCTAAATTTCTGGGTAAAGCTTCCCCACCACAAAGAATTTTTAATTGACTATCTCCATCCCAACCTGCTGCTAAAAGTAACTGCCATGTTGCCGGTGTAGCTTGCATGACTGTAGCTTTTGTATCCAACAGTTTTGCCAATAACCGGATTCCGTCGGAGACAGTTTCCCGACTGGCTATTACCAAGCGAGCGCCTACTATAATTGGCAGAAATAATTCTAATGCGGCAATATCAAAGGAATAAGTAGTAACTGCCAGTAAAGTATCCGAAGATGTTAATCCCGGAGCTTGCTGCATCGAGTACAAAAAGTTGCTCAAAGCACCGTGGGAAATTTGTACGCCTTTCGGTTTGCCCGTAGAGCCAGAAGTATAAATTGTATAAGCAAGGTTATCGCTAATGAGTTCGGAGCATAGATTTTCCTGGCTTTGTTGGGCTATCAGGTGCCAATTAATATCCAAACAAACCACCTGAGCTTGATGTTGGGGTATAGTTTCCCGAAGTTTAGCTTGAGTCAACAACACTGCTGCTTGAGTCTCTTCTAGGATAAAAGCTATCCTTTCTTGAGGGTAGATTGGATCTAAAGGAACATATGAACTACCTGCTTTGAGAATAGCCAACAATCCAATTAGCATATCCAGGGAGCGCTCGACACAAATCCCCACCAGCACCTCTGGTTTTACTCCCAAGGAGCGCAAATGATGCGCTAGTTGATTTGCTTTGTTATTTAATTGACGATAAGTTAACTGTTGGTTTTCAAATACAACTGCTACAGCATTGGGTGTTTTTTCTACCTGGGCTTCAAATAATTCGTGAATACATTTATCCTGAGGGTAATTAGTAGCTGTATTATTCCAATCAAACAACAGAGTCTGACGCTCGGCTCCTGTTAATAACGGTAGCTCCGACAAACGCTTTTGTGGTTGAGCAACAATACCCTCAAGCAAATTAATCAAATGGTCTACCATTCTCTCAATAGTGGTAGCATCAAACAAATCTGTATTGTACTCCCACCATCCCCGGAGTTGTGGCTGTGAATCCACTACATACAAGCTTAAATCAAACTTTGCTGTTCCACTATGGTTTTGCAACCATTTTAAAGTTAAATTAGGTAATACTAAATCTGTTTTAGTATCTTCTTGCACAGCAAAAGTGACTTGAAACAGGGGAGTATGACTGAGATTACGCTCCGGGTGTAATTCCGCCACCAATCGCTCAAAAGGTAGCTCTGCATGAGCATAAGCCCCTACACATACTTCACGCACTCTATCCAGTAATTCTAAAAAGCTAGGATTTCCAGACAAGTCGGTACGAAGCGCCAGGGTATTGACAAAAAAACCAATTAACCCTTCAATCTGACTTTGGTTGCGATTCGCAATTGGTGAGCCAATACAGATATATTCTTGACTTGTATAGCGGTACAATTGTACTTTAAACGCCGCTAACAAAGTCATAAACAAAGTAACTCCTTGCTGCTTGCCCAAACACCTCAACCGCTCGCTCAATTGTGGTGATAGCTCAAACTCTCTTGCCGCTCCTTGAAAACTTTGCACTGGGGGACGCTGATAGTCTGTTGGCAAAGATAAACTGGTGGGAGCATCTGCAAGTTGTTGCTGCCAATATGAAAGTTGAGTTTTTTCTCGTTTCCCCTGAAACCATTGCTGCTGCCAAATCGAATAGTCTGCGTATTGAATCGGCAGTGGAGAAAGTGGGGAAGATTTTCTAGTTGAAAAAGCTGCATATATCCCCGCTAATTCTTGATTTAGCACTTGTATTGACCAACCGTCACAGATAATGTGGTGGATGACTAATAAAAGTAAATATTCTTGTTCGCTAGTTTGCAATAACATTACCCGCAGCAAGGGAGCGGATGTTAAGTCAAAAGGCTTATGAGCAATTTCAGCAGTTAATCGCTTAATTTCAACATCTTGCAATACTGGTGGTAAGCTTCTCAAATCTACTACTGGCAAATTTATAGTTAAACTAGGATGAATTACTTGAACTGGTTCCTCATCTAAAGTTTCAAAAGAGGTACGTAGAGATTCGTGACGTTTGACAATTTCATTTAAACTTTTATCTAAAGCTGCAACATTTAGAATACCTTTAAGCTGCATACAAGCAAATTCGTTGTAAACAGAACTTTGGGGTTCTAATTGTTGGAGAAACCACAGTCGCTGCTGGGGCGCAGACAAAGGAATTGGACTTTGCTGAGTACGACGAGGAATAACTATTTGTTGAGTATCAAATTGATGCTCTCCTCGTAAACGCTTTTCTAAAATTGCTCGTTTGGCTGCCGAAAGATTGGAACGCCGTTTAATAATTTTATCTGTTTGATTATCCATAATAATTTTTTAATAAAAGATAAACTTTCATGATAAATTACTTAAAATTTCATACTTGCAACATTTCCGCTTCATCTTCAGTTAATTCTTCCAATTCTCTTATCAATAAATCTTCAATAACTAAAGCTAATTCAGCTATAGTTGGCGCTCTAAAAACATGACTTAATGATATTTCCACGTGAAAATATTGACGCAGTTGCGAAACTATTTGAGTTGCAATTAAAGAATGTCCGCCTAAATCAAAAAACTTGTCGTCAATGCCAACTTTCTCAATACCTAATAAGTCTTGCCAGAGGTTAGCAATATGATGTTCTACTGCATTACTAGGTTCAACAAAATCGCTATTTAAAATAGGTCTTGAATGCTTACTAGATGATAAATTATCAGTGCTTATTTGTTCTCGATTAATAAATATTGTTAAGTCATTTACCCGCTCGATTGCAGTTGTCAGACTTTGTGTTGATACAACTACTTGGGGTTGATTAATAGATAAAATCCGATTCAATGTATCAGTACCTTCTGTAAAACTAATACCATATTTTTCTCGCATTTGTTTAAATTCAGCTTGCAACCCAGGTATTGCTGACATCAATGAATCTGCCCAATTATTTCCTTGCCACCAATCCCAGTTAATCGAGACAGTAAAAATTTGTTTTTGATAGTAATTATAATGAGCAAAAGCATCGAGAAAAGCATTTACCGCACAATAATCTACTTGTCCCATACCACCTGTAATTGCAGTATTGGAAGAAAACAAGACAAAGAAATCTAAATTTATATCCTGCAAAACCGCATCCAAAACCAAGGTACCTTTTAGTTTTGGTTGAAAAACTTTTGCTACCAATTCTGGTGTTTTGAGTTGAATAATACCCGCACCTGGAACTCCTGCCGCATGAATCACTCCATCAATTGTACCAAAGCGATTGCGTATTTGATTAATAGCATTATGCATTTGTTCGAGGTTTGCAACATCTGCTTTCACAACTAAAACCTCTGCACCCAATTCTTCTAAAAGCTGAACTTTTTTGATTTTTGTATTTAGTAAGTCATCCTTATTTTGACTCGATAGTAATTCTTCCCACTCGTCTTGTGGAGGTAATCCCGAACGTCCAATTAACACTAGCTTTGCTTGTACTGTCTTTGCCAAGTGTTCTGCGAATACCAGCCCAATTTCTCCCAATCCACCCGTTATTACGTAAACTCCTCCTTTTCTTAACTTGTTTGTGGATAGAGTTTGGCTTTCGATTGGTAAAGGCTCAAAACACTGTATCCATCTTTGATTTCCCCGATATGCAATTACTTTATCGGACTTTATCACAAGTTCTAACAACAGATTATCTACTGACTGCTGCCATTGCTTAGAATCAACTTGAAACAGGTCAATATCGATACTGCGGCAAGAAATGTGAGAATATTCTTGAGGAATAACTTTACATAATCCTAGAATTGTCGCTTTTTCTGGACATAGATATTTTTCATCAAATACCTGTTGCATATTGTTAGAAATGACTTCAATTTCTACAGAATTAGTTAGGTTTTTATCCCCAAGTGCTTGTACTAAAAAAAGTAAACTGTAAAAACTTATATCTTGAAATTTATCAAAGTAATCAATTTGTGAACTTACATTATTATCTGTTGTAATATTCCACAAATGTATTATCTTATGAGGTATTTTACCCGAATCACAAACTATTTTTAATAAACTATCATAGTCATCTCTGCTGCCGGGATTAATCGTATATTCTTTATTTGTAATTTGATTAAATTCTTCTCCACTTTTGATAGTTATAATGTTTTTATAGTCGCTTTTAACCCGTTCTACAATTTGAGAACCAATACCACAAGCGTCAATAAATACTAACCAACAATGGCTTGATTCCATCAATTTTTCTGGTGCAATAGGTCTTAAAGCAACAGAACGTTTCCAAGAAGGAATATTAAACCAGTTGGTGACATTAAGCTTTTCATCTGAGGATACTTGATGTTGATTGGAATAACTAGCTTGTTGTGGCTCTATCCAGTAGCGTTGTCGTTCAAAAGGATATGTTGGTAACGGAACGCGATGACGACGCTCGCGAGCATAAAAACCAGACCAATTTATGCAAACACCTTTTAACCAAAGTTGTCCTAAAGTATTTAGTATAAAAGCTATATCTGAGTTTGTCTCTTTGGGATGACGCAAACAAGTTAATGCAACTTGCCCTTTTGCTTGCTGAGAATGCTGTTTAACGAGACTACATAATGTACGTCCCGGTCCGACTTCTAGTAAAATGCGATTTGGTTCTTCCAATAATGTAGATATACCAGCCGAAAACTGCACTGTTTGGCGTAAATGCTGCGCCCAGTAATTTACATCTGTAGCTTGTTCTGCTGTAATCCAAGTTCCCGTAAGGTTAGAAATAAAAGGAATTTGGGGAGCATTCAATTTGATTTTCTTCACTATCTTAATGAATGGCTCTAACGCCGGTTCCATCATTTGAGAATGAAAAGCATGAGATGTATGCAAACGGCGACATTCTACACCTTTAGCAGTTAATAGCTCCTGTAAGCTGTTGATGGCATCATCAGTTCCGGAAACTACGCACAATGAAGGTGCATTACTGCTAGCTAATGATAACTTTTCGTTTAATAAAGGTTTAACTTCAGCTACTGGTAGCTGAATGGATAGCATAATACCCGGTGCCATTTGCTGCATTAATTTTCCCCGATCCGCAACTAAAACTAGAGCATCTTCGAGCGACATTACACCAGCTATACAAGCCGCGACATATTCACCGATGCTGTGTCCTATGGTGGCTTGAGGAGTTATACCCCAAGACATCCACAACTGAGCTAAAGCATACTCAATTACAAATAATACTGGTTGCGCGATGTCAGTTTGCTTGAGTTTTTCTGCTGCTGCTTCGAGTTGCGATTCTGGGGGATAGATTAGCGATCGCAAATCGAATCCCAACTGTTTGATTAGGATTGCACAGCAATTATCTACTATCTCGCGAAATATCGTTTCAGTTTGGTAAATTTCCCCAGCCATATTTACATATTGGGAACCTTGCCCAGGGAACATAAAAGTAATGGGATGCTCCCTAGCTTGCTCAAAGTGAGTTAAAACTTTTTTGGGTTCTAGATTCTCTAATCCATTAATTGCATCTGTAATATTCTCACAAACCAAAATTCGACGGTAATCGAATTCAGCCCTTCCCGTTTGTAATGTATAAGCGACATCAGCTAGTTTTGATTCGGGATTTTCTCTCAAATATTCAACTAAATTTTCTGTCGCAATTTGCAATGCCGAGTCTGTTTTGGCAGAAAGTACTAATAACTGCCAAGTTCGAGATTCACTCGACTCTGGAATAACTGGAGCTGACTCCATAACGACGTGAGCGTTTGTTCCACCTATCCCCAAAGAACTCACACCTGCACGACGAGGAGTAATTTCCCATTCCTTGAGCTTGGTGTTAACGTAAAAAGGACTGTTAGAAAAATCAATTTCTGGATTAGGCTGCTCAAAATTTAAACTCGGAGGTATTTGTTTATGTTTGAGAGCCAAAGCAGTCTTGATTAAACTTGTAACCCCTGCTGCTGCATCTAAATGACCGATATTTGTTTTTACCGAACCAATGGCACAAAATTCTTTTTTATCGGTGCTTTCGCGAAAAACGTTGGTTAAAGCAGAAATTTCAATGGGATCGCCTAAAACAGTTCCCGTTCCATGAGCTTCTATATAACTAATAGTTTCCGGTTCCACATCTGCTAAAGCTAGCGCTTCTGCAATGACTTGCGATTGTCCGTTAACGCTCGGTGCAGTGTAACCAACCTTACCAGAACCGTCATTATTTATCGCGCTACCTTTAATCACAGCATAGATATTATCACCATCCGCGATCGCTCAGCTAACCGCTTTAAAACTACGACCCCAGCACCATTTCCAATAATCGTTCCTCTTGCTTGAGCATCAAAAGCGCGACAGTGACCGTCTGGTGATAGAATACCTCCTTCTTGGTATAAATACCCTGTTTTTTGCAGAATATTAACCGAAACTCCCCCTGCCAAAGCCATATCGCATTGATAATTCAATAAACTTTGACAAGCAAGTGTTGTTGCAACCAAGGAAGTAGAGCAAGCGGTTTGTACCGTCAAACTCGGACCAGTAAGATTTAATTTATAGGAAACGCGAGTCGCTAAAAAATCGTTGTCGTTACCAATACCTTTTTGAAAAAAACTAGCTAATCCGGCGCTATCTTTATCTAAATCTAAAGATAAATAATTATTTGAACTAGCCCCAGCATAAACTCCAATTGGTATTTCGCAACGTTGAGAGTCATAACCAGCATTTTCTAATGCTTCCCATGCAGATTCTAAAAATAAACGATGTTGCGGATTTGTCAATTCTGCTTCTTTGGGATTAAAGCCAAAAAATGCAGCATCAAATAAATCTATATTTTCCAATACAGCAATGCTTTTAACATATTTAAGATTACTAAGTAATTCAGAATCAACTCCAGAAGCAATTAATTCTTCATCTGTAAAATTAGATATTGATTCTACTCCAGAGCGTAAATTTTCCCAAAACTGTTTAATACTATTAGCTCCAGGAAAACGTCCTGACATACCAATTATTGCGATTGCTTGGATTGAATTATCTAAATCTGGAGAATTCATTATTTACACCTAAATATTTTACTTACATTAAAGTTTATGTACGACTAGTTTTTATCATTTTTTTTTAACAACAAATATTTATAATGTTTTTTCATCACTATAGTAATAATCTCATATTTTTTTCGACAATTTTAATCTTTTTATTATGATTTTACTAATTATTTTTTATCATTCATGCTTAGAATTATGCATTCTTATTCTATAGTTAACCGCTGCTTTTTGTTTTTCTGCTCTGCTACGAATTCCTTGAAAAGAATCTTTTTTATTTTTATCTTGGTTTAGATGATTAGCTAAACTGCTGATATTTGGATATTTGAACAAATCGGTAGCTGATACATTTTTATTCAAAACATTTTGCAATTTACTTTGAACCTGAAGTACCAGCAACGAATGACCACCTAAATCAAAAAAATTATCTTCCATTCCTACTTTCTCTAGTTGCAGAACTTCTTGCCAAATATTGGCAATTTTTTTCTCAATCTCATTACGAGGTGCAACATAATTAACGGCGAATTCTGCACTTAAATTTGTTGGTTTTGGTAAAGCTTGACGGTCTAATTTACCATTTGCACTCAAAGGTAAATTGTTCAGCATTACAAATTTAGCAGGAATCATATATTCGGGTAGATGTTCCTTTAAATATTTTCTCAAACTTTGGACGAATTTAATATTTTCTTTTTTCGGAACAATATAAGCAATTAAGCGCTGATTTTCAACCATCTCTTCGCGGCTAATAACCACACTTTCTTTTATATCTGAGTGCTGATTTAATAATGCTTCAATTTCACCCAATTCAATGCGGAAACCTCGAATTTTGACTTGACTATCGATGCGTCCCAAAAATTCCAAATTACCATCAGGAAAATAGCGAACTAAATCGCCTGTTTTATAAACACGCGCTCCGGGTTCTGTACTATATGGATTAGCTATAAATCTCTGTGCTGTTAATTCTGGCTGATTGAGGTAGCCTCGTGCTATCCCTACACCTCCAATGCATAATTCACCAGCAACTCCCATAGGTAAAAGTTGTGAATTTTCGGGTGAAACAACGTAAGTCTGGACTTGGGGAATGGCTTTACCGATAGGTACTTCATTAGTCGTCGCTACCGATGATAAGTCGCACGTTGTCGCCACAATTGTAGTTTCTGTCGGTCCATAAGTATTGACTAGACGTACTTGTTTACCTACTTTCTGCTGCCATATTGTCAGGTAATTTTTGTGAGCTTTTTCACCTCCAATAATTATCAGTCCCACGGAGTTGGGAATTACCAAATTTTCTGTTGCTAACTCAGCACTAACTTGATGCCAAAATGCAGTAGGCAGATCCAGGATACTTATTTGCCATTTATCGCATTGCTGTAAAAAGTGAGCTATGGAACTTAACATATCATCTGTCCGCAGTACCAAAGCAGCACCACTAATTAGACAGGAAAATATTTCTTCAGCCGCAGCATCAAAGCTAATTGAAGCAAATTGCAAAAGGCGATCGCTCGACTTTATTTCAAATTCGATACAAGCATTATTAATGTAATTACTTAATGAGCGATGCTCTATCATCACTCCTTTAGGTCTTCCTGTCGAACCTGACGTATAAATTATATAGGCAAGGTTTTCGGGTTTTGTATCATTAATCGGGTTCTCTTTACTATAATCGGTAATAATTTGCCAGTCTCTATCTAAACAAACGACTTGAGATTGATTTTCGGGGAGTGCATCTAATAATACTGATGTCGTCAGTAAAACTGGCACTTGGTCATCCTCTAACATCAAAGCTAAACGTTCTTTAGGATAGTTCGGATCTAAAGGGACGTATGCTCCTCCAGCTTTGAGAATTGCTAAAAGTGCAACTATCATCTCCAAAGAGCGCTCTATACAAACTCCCACCAAAACTTCTGGTTTAACTCCCAAAGATTTTAGGTGATGCGCTAGTTGATTTGAGCGTTGATTTAGCTGTTTGTAAGTTAAATACTGCTCCGTGCTAACGACTGCAACTGCATTGGGTGTCTCCACTACCCGTGCTTCAAATTGTTGATGAATGCATTGTTCAATCTGAGATTGAAAATTAAATATTTGGGACTTGTTTGTACTATATTCTAATAATTCTTCATAATCTGCCTGACTCAAAAGTGGTAATTGAGATAGCCTTAACTGTGGATTTTCAGCGACACCCCAGAGTAAATTCTCAAAGTGTCTCAACATTGTAGTGATAGTGAGATTATCAAACAAGTCAGTATTGTACTCAAATGAAGCTATAACTGCTGTTTGTCGCAATTCTATAGACACACTTAAATCAAACTGCGCTGTTTCGGGTTCTATTTTTACCAAATTTAATGTCAAATCAGGTATATCTGGTAGCTGTGAGTAGTCTTGCACGCTAAACATCACTTGAAACAAAGGTGTGCGACTGGTATCTCGCTCTGGTTTCACCGCTTCTACCAGTTGCTCAAAAGGTAAATCTTGATGTGTATAAGCTTCTAAAGCAACCTTTTTGACTCGTTTGAGCAATTCAGCAAAAGTCGGATTACCGCTGATATCTGTACGCAGCACTAAGGTATTGACAAAAAAGCCAATTAACCCTTTTACTTCATCGCGATTGCGGTTAGCAATTGGCGAACCGATAACAATATCATCTTGTCCTGTATAGCGATAGAGAAAAGCCTCAAATGCTGCTAATAGCAACATAAATAAAGTTACACCCTCTTGACGAGCAATCTCCTTTAGCTTTTTAATTACTGTTTCAGATAATTCGATAGATTGTTGTGCGCCATGTGATGTTTGTATCGCAGGTCGTGGTCTGTCAGTAGGTAATTGTAATGCTGCTGGAATATCCTTAAGTTGTTGCTTCCAGTAAGAGAGTTGGGTTTGCAGTATTTCTCCTTGTAACCATTGTCTTTGCCATTGTGCAAAGTCTTTGTACTGGATAAAAATTTCTGGTAGAGGGGAAGCAGTTCCGGCTAAGAATGCTTTGTAGAGCGTTCCTATTTCCTTTAATAAGACCTCGGTAGACCAACCATCAGAAATGATGTGGTGCATTTCCAACAAAAGAATATGCTCTTGTGGTGCTAGGCGCAAAATCTTAGCACGCAATAATGGTCCCAAGGTGAGGTCGAAAGGTTGTTGACTTTGCTCAGTCAAGAATTGTTGAATTGCGGAATCGCCCTGTAATTCTATATTTTTTTGATCATCTATTACTGATAAAGATAATTTTAAAGAAGCAGCAATAATTTGCACCGGCTGTCCGTTAACTGTATCAAAAGTAGTTCTAAGAGCTTCATGTCGCCGGATAATTTCATTTAAACTTTGTTCTAAAACAAGAACATTAAGCTCACCATTGAGATTCACAGCTAAGGAAATATTGTAAGCTGGATTCCCTCGTTCCAATTGCTCAAGGAACCATAGTCGTTGTTGGGCAAAAGATAAGGGATAAACTTCGGCTTTTTGAGTTTGGCTAAGAGAATCTGAGGGTATGAAAGCCTCTGCCGTTATTTGAGCCAGTGTCTTTGTTGCCAAAGATTGCGTACTCATCCCTTCAAAAAAGTCTGCTACAGATACTTCTACTTCTAAGTCAACCTCAACCCGGTTTTTCAACTCAAATACTTTTAGAGAATCAAGTCCAAGAGTCGTTAATGGCTCTTCAGGATCGATTTCATCCGGTGCGATCGCCAAAACTCTCGCTTCCTGTTCTATCAGATATCTTTCTAAAACTGCTTGAGATTCTTTTGGAGAAAGCGCTAAAAGTTGATCGCGCTGTAATCGAGTTTCTTCAGGAGCAACATCACTAATTTTGAGAATATTGCTTGCAATTACACACAAGGTAGCATTCTCAAACTGAGCGCGAGTCGCACGTCGTTGAATCTTACCACTGGAAGTTTTGGGTATACTACCTGGTTTAATTAAAACAACTCCATAAACTTGTACTTCATGTTCTTCACTAATGGCTTGACGAATTGCATTCGCGACTTCTGTCTTATTTGGCTTGGCGCGAAACTCTAATTCCTGTACGACTACCAGCTTTTCTTCGTTATTAACTAAAACTGTAAAAGCTGCACTAGCACCGGAACGTAAGGAAGAATGGCTGCATTCTGCGGTTAATTCTATATCCTGCGGGTAAATATTGCGACCGCGAATAATTATTAAATCTTTGGCTCTACCCGTAATAAACAGTTCCCCATCTTGGAAAAAACCTAAATCTCCTGTCCGCAGGAATGGTCCTTCTCCTGTATCTGATAGATAAGCGTGGAATGTCTCAAGAGTCTCTTCTTCACGATTCCAATAGCCTCTCGCAACACTCGGTCCCGATACCCAAATTTCCCCGATTTCATCAGATTGAGTACTCTTGAGTGTTTCTGGATTAGCAATTGCTACCTTCTGTTCTGGTATGACTCGACCACCACTAACAAAATTGTAAACTTCATCGTCAACAGATGATTCTACAACTCGATTAGATTCTAATCCAGATTTCTGGACTGTTTTCACAATCGGTGATGTAGCCTTATTTACACCGGAAACCATCAAGGTAGTTTCAGCCATTCCGTAACAAGGGTAGAAAGCCTCTCTACGGAAGCCACACTCTGAAAAAGCCTCTGTAAAACGCTCCAAGGTATCGTGTCGAATCGGTTCAGCACCATTAAATGCTACAGTCCAACTACTCAAATCAAGAGTCGCTTTTTGTTCTGGAGTAATTTTTTGCACACATAAATCGTAGGCAAAATTCGGTCCTCCACTTGTTGTTCCTTTATATTGGGAAATAGCCTGCAACCAACGATAAGGACGTTGAAGGAACGAGGTTGGAGGCATAATTATACAAGGAAAACCTCCATATAAAGGCTGCAATATACCGCCAATTAGACCCATATCATGGTACATCGGCAGCCAAGTTACAAACTTACTTTCTGCTGAATGCTCCATGAATTGGTAAGTTGTTTGAGCATTATGCAGTAAGTTTCCATGACTAATCATTACACCTTTGGGTGTTCCTGTAGAACCAGAGGTATATTGCAGAAAAGCTAAGGTATCTTTATTAATAGAGGGTTCAAACCAACTATCTTCTATTCCTGGTACAAGATTATCGGTAGTCAGCCACTGCAAAGATTTCAGATCAGTCTTTTCTGTCATTAAAGACTGTACTGTAGACAATATTTCTGTTGTCGTTAGAGCTATGGTTGCTTGTGCATCTGTAGAAATCGCTTTGATTCTCGGTGTGTTGCGCTTATTTCTTGGAGGATATGCAGTTACTGCTACAACTCCTGCATACAAGCAACCGAAAAAAGCAATTAAAAAGTCTAGTCCTGCTGGATAAAGCAGTAAAGCGCGTTCCCCAGTCAAACCTTGTGCTTGCAATTGAGCCGCGATTCGACGCGCAAGTCTATCTAACTCTTGATATGTTAAGGTTGTTTGTTCAGTCTCACCATCTAATAAAAAGGTGAAAGCATTTCGATTTGGCTGCTTAAAACTTCTCAGACGCAGTAGTTCAACAACTGTAGAGCAGTTGCGAGCGTCTTCTTCAAAGCTAGAAGAATATTTATTTATTTTTTTCACAGCTAGATGCACCTCAATGCAAGGTTTCTTTTTCTCTAATAAATGATGAAAATACGGCTAAATAAAGATATATATTTCCATCATGTCAGCAAAGCTACAAAGGAATCAGATAGTGTACCTCCTATAACAAAGGCTTCTTGTGAACTGTACTCGTCAATCTGGAAATCTTAAGCACAGTAGTCAGCTAAACCAAGTTTTTTCCTCAAGTTAACAGAAGCATAATGTATGATTACTGTACCTTGAAGTCTTGATCATGGATTGTTAGTTGAGCCAAGCAAGATTAAATATCAAATGCTAAAAATAAACAAAAATTGTTATCATCTCTTCATTATTATTGAAAATAATTTTCTTTAGCCTTAATTACTTTAACGAGAATTCTTCGCTTTAGCAATAGCGTAAACATCGCCTGTCATTATCAAGTTCGTCGGATTCATTGAATAGACTTATCTATAATATTTCTCTACCTATTGGCAGATGAAATATATATGCTTTTGTCGTCTGGAAATTTCAGGCAGAATCTAAATTCTGTATGAAGTTGGATTAACTTCCTGTTATTCGGCAACAACTCCGTAATTAAAGAAGCACTCTAAGCTTTATCAAATACTTTAGAACCAAATAGATTAGCTGGCACCACGGTCTATGAATATGTGTCAATTAAATAGGGGAGCAAGTCAACTCGTAGAAAGAGGAACTCTAAGAAGTGATTCTTAGAATCCCCGCTCGTTCACGACGGGGAGAATGTCAATTTAAGGATAACTGCTTAGTATTTACGATTAATTGACCATTAATTGAAACAAATATTAACTATCTTGTATCTTGCCTAACTCCATAATATTATTAAACTAGTTTAAAGTTAGATGCTAATAATTTTCAATAATTGTTTTGCGTCCTCGGGTGAAACCAAGAGCAAGCAATGTGATTAAATGTAATGTGAGGGTATAAGTGAAATTAGATCAATTGCTTCAAAGTCTGCTACTGACAAGCGCGGTTATTTTTTTTATTAGTACTCCTACTAAAGCTGAGGAGATACAAAAAGATGGAATTAGTAAATATTCTGTTGATAGTGTAGGGAAATCTAGTAATGCTAAGAAGGTTGCAGGTACCAAATCTCCCGTACTAGTTAGCAATT
This sequence comes from Richelia sp. SL_2_1, assembly GCA_012033205.1. Taxonomy (GTDB): domain Bacteria; phylum Cyanobacteriota; class Cyanobacteriia; order Cyanobacteriales; family Nostocaceae; genus Rivularia. The sequence goes on from JAAUSO010000023.1 coordinate 36,302, forward strand.
CCCGAAAACCCCGAACTTTGCAACCATCAACAGCAAGTTCTGTGGATAAGGCAAATCTACATGAAGCAGGTAAAAATATTCTCCAACTGAGTGAGATCAAATTTCCTTCTACTAGCGCTCGGATGTTGGTACAAACACCAACAAATTCTCCAAACCCAGAATCTACAAGCGGGGAGCAACAAATTGTACTAATTACCGGAGTAAAAGCCAATCCTACAGATAAAGGCTTGGAAGTAATTTTACAAACATCTCAAGCAAGAGAGTTACAAGTAGTAAATCGCAGCAGTGGTAATAATTTTATCGCCGATATTCCCAACGCTCAATTACAGCAAGCAAACGGAGATGCATTCAAATTTAGTTCAGAAAAACCTCTAGAGGGAATTACTGAAATCACAGTAACTAATTTAGATGCGAATACTGTCAGAATAACCGCAACTGGTCAGACAGCATTACCCAAGGTAGAATTATTTGATAGCGGACAAGGTTTGATTTTTGGGTTGGCTGATGCTGTTTCCACAGCACAAAAACCAGAAGCGACATTAACGCAACCAGAAGTTGATAAGCCCGCAAGTGAAACTCCGTCAACAAAACCATCGCAGGAAGATGAAACTATTGAGTTGCTTGTAACGGGGGAACGAAATGGATATAGAGTCCCGAATGCGACCACTGCAACCCGGACGGATACGCCGTTAAAAAATATTCCCCAATCAATTCAAGTAGTGCCGCAAGAAGTATTAAAAGACCAGCGAGCGACTAGTCCTGCTGAAGCTTTGCAAAACGTGGCTGGTGTTTCACCAGGAGGTATATCACCTCGTACAACCTTCAATAATTTTTTCATTCGAGGCTTTGATGCTTCCGACAACGTTTTAGTTAATGGATTAAGAGACAATACGAATCAAGCCGCCAATGTTTTCTCAAATATTGAACGAGTTGAAGTTCTCAAAGGACCAGCGTCCGTTCTATTTGGTCAAGGTACCATTGGAGGAACAGTAAACTATGTTACCAAGCAACCGCTATCTCAACCTTCTTACTCAGTGGAAGGTTCGGTGGGGAGTTTTAACTTATACGGCGGTGCAATTGACCTTTCAAGTCCTCTTAACGAGGATAAAAGCGTACTGTATCGCTTGAATGCCTCTGCTGAAACGAATGAAAGCTTTGTTGATTTTTATGAGCGACAGCGATACCAGATTGCTCCCGTTTTATCTTGGAAAATAGATGACCGCACAAATCTGACTTTAGAAGCAGACTATTCTCAACTAAATGCCAGATACGACTTTGGTATACCCGCAGAAGGAAGTGTATTACCCAATCCCAATGGTGAAATAGAACGCGATCGCTTTGTTGGTGAACCTGATATCGATAATAACGAAAGTAAGGTATTTAGAATTAGTTACAATCTTGAACATCGCTTTAACGACAGTTGGAAGTTAAGGAGTGCTTTGCGGACATCCTTTCTAAATTTGGATCGAGAGATTGTTTTTCCTAGAGCTTTAGCTGACGATAAGCGTACACTTAACAGAGGCTATGACAAACAAGATTATCAAGATAATGTCTACAACCTCGATAATTACGTGGTTGGGGAATTCGCAACTGGTAATATTCAACATAAGTTAGTAGCAGGATTTAATTTATATCGTCAAGATACTAACCTCACAGATACAGGATTTGTTATTGCGCCACTGGATGTTTTTAACCCAGTGTATGGTAGTTCTCCAACAGATGTGAGTATATTCGAGTTTGATATTGAAAACAGAACCCAAGTACTAGGTATTTATATACAAGACCAAATTTCCTTCGGAGATAAATTTAAAGTTCTTTTAGGGGGACGCTTTGATACTGCAAGTCAAGACTTTAAAGATGCCTCTGATGGAACGGAAGATTTTAAACAATACGATGCGTTTAGTCCCCGTATCGGCATAGTGTATCAACCTATCGAACCAATATCGCTTTATGCGAGCTACAATCGTTCCTTTCAACAAACAACATCTGTATTTAGTGGTGCTTTAGCTGAACCAGAACGCGGAAGTCAATATGAAGTAGGTGTCAAAGCGGACTTAAATGATAGACTATCGGCAACGCTTGCATATTACAACTTAACTCGCTCCAATGTAGAAACCAGCGACCCTAACAACCCAGCGTTAACTATTCAAGTTGGGGAACAGCGAAGCCGAGGGATTGAGTTTGATATTTCTGGTGAAATTTCGCCGGGATGGAAAGTAATTGCTGGCTATGCCTATACTAATGCAGAAGTCACTGAAGATAATGATTTTGAAGTTGGCAATCAACTAAATAACATACCAAAAAATGCCTTCAATATTTGGACAACTTATGAGATTCAATCCGGAGATTTGCGTGGGTTGGGCTTTGGTTTAGGACTATTTTACTTTAGCGAACGTCCAGGAGACTTAGCCAACACATTTGATTTGCCCGGTTATACGCGCACTGATGCTGCTATATTCTATAAACGAGATAATTTTCGCGCAGCTCTTAATTTCCGTAATCTCTTCGACATTGATTATTTTGTATCTGCCCAAAACCGCAACCGCGTATTTCCTGGCGAACCATTGACAGTAGTAGGAAGTATTTCCTGGGAGTTTTAAACAAATTTGTCTTCTTCGGATACACTTTTATACTTACAGATAAAAGTGTGTGTCGTATTCCCTTTTATAATTTTAGAATTGTCCTTGTATCATGCATTCATGAAAATATATTTACGTCGTTTTACCTGTTTATTACTATTAGGAATTTTAACGTTTGTAATTTCTTCAGCTTGTAGCATAAATGTTGACCGTGGTGTTACAAACTCGAAACAGTCAACAGAAGATTGCCGAGTCGTACAGCACATGATGGGAAAAACCTGTATCCCTAGAAATCCTCAGCGAGTAATAACCCTTAGACCAGAGCATCTAGCTAATAGTTTGGCATTAAGTATTGAGCCTGTTGCATCTGCTTTTATAGAAGACTTTCCCTTTCCAAAGGATATTCAAAGTAAAGTGGATAAAATAGAATCTGTTGGAGATTTAAATAACCCAAATCTAGAAAAGATTTTGCGACTCAATCCAGATTTAATTATTTCTAACTCTAGACTAAAAGGTATTTACAAACAGCTATCTCAAATTGCACCCACGGTTGTATTAAACATACCTTTTCCTCCTCCTTCCTGGAAAGAACAATTAACAAGTTTAGCTCAAATTTTGGAGAAAGAAGATGTTAGTCAGCAATTAATAGATGACTACTGGCAACGAGTTGAAAAACTCAAGCAAGCTTTAGGCTCCCGTCGCAACCAAATAGAGGTGTCTGTTGCTAATACATCTTCAGAACACGGAATTTGGGTATATGGAGAAAAGCATTATGTTGGAGAAGTTTTGAGCGATATTGGATTACAACGTCCCTCTGCACAAAAAGGTGATTTTTTTTATATAGAAAATATCTCTAAAGAAAAAATGTCGGACATTGATGGAGATGTTCTTTTCTTTGTAACTTTTGGTAGAAAACAGGATAAAGAGACATTAAATAAGCTTATAAATAATCCTTTGTGGCAAAAACTCCAAGTTGTTCAAAATAAGCAGGTGTATTTTGTAGATGGATATTGGCATGATGCAGGAAGCATTTCCGCGATTAATGCCATTCTTGATGACTTATTTAAATATCTGGTCAATACTTGACCAAAATTAATTGTATAGAACCCCTGACTGTATTTTTACTTTATATAGGAATATAGGACTTACGCATTGACAGAATGGTAAAATAATGTGTCTAAAAATATGTGTCGTCTACATACAGGAATCGGACACTAGTAAAACCCCCGTCTCATCTATAAATACTAAATTTTCTGGATCTATATCTTTGACTTTTTCCCAATACTCTACTCTTAGTTTTTGGACTCTTTCTGTTGCTGCTTGACTACTCCGGAATGTGTTTTTTTACGATTTAATCGGAGTTTTTGTAAACAGCGGCACATTGCAGTCCGACTTACCCAATTTCCAGTTTTCACTGCGAATAATTCACATAACTCTACCTGACGGGGTGACGATACAACCTAAAATGCTTGCTATATAAACTTTGCAGCATTTTATGGTAGAAAAAGGTAGGACTCTAATTTGCAATAAGACCTACCAATTGAGTCGGGTAGGTCGGGAGTATTGCTACTCCTTTCCCCCCTAAGAACCGTATGTACAAATTTCCAAGTTTACGGCTCAAGCAAATCATAAAGCTATGTCTCAGAATGGATTTGTTGAGTTTTCCCGTTCTACACGAAAAGAGATATGACCAACTTAGGATTCTGCTTTACTCCGGAAGCGTGGTATCCCCAAAATCGCAACATTTGGAGGATTTTCTTACCCCACACTGTCGTATCAGTCACTTTCGGCAGCCTATCAGATATCGGAGCCTCAACACAGATTCATGTACTTATCCATATTGGTCTTACCCTAGCCCTCCCTTTCATTCGTGACTACTAATTGGGGTTAGACATTACCCGCTAGCTGTGAGACATCGTAGTTACCCGCAATGCCCCTTTGGGTGGGTACAGGCTTCGGATACTAGCCTGATAATTTTTTAAGAATTCCACTCTTTTCGAGCGACTTTGGGTCGCACAAATGTTACCTGAATTTTACCAAAATCACTTGAAAAGTCAATTAACTCTCGCTGAATATATTTTTCTAAAAATTTTGCTTAATCTTTTACAGTCGATTAAAAAAGTTAATTTAGAAAAGTTAGCGAATGCTCTACCATTGCCTATAAAATTTGAAAGTAGAAGAAAAAGAATACAAAGGTTTTTATCATTACCGAATCTAACAATTGAAAAAGTTTGGTTCCCAATAATTGAAGAAGTATTAAAAAAATATTTTATTCATGAAAAAGTAATTTACTTAGCTATTGATAGAACTAATTGGTGCCGAATAAATTTATTTATGGTTAGTATTATTTGGGATAAAAGAGCATTTCCAATATACTTCAGACTATTACCAAAGTTAGGAAGTAGTAACATTACCGAACAAAAAGGTATTATTGAAAAAATTATCCCTCTTTTTAAAAATTATAAAATATGTGTTTTAGGAGATAGAGAGTTTTGCTCTGTAAAATTAGCAAAGTATCTCCAGGGACTAGATGTATATTTTTGTTTACGTCTAAAAAAGAATGAATTTGTTGAATACCAAAAAGATGTTTGGCTAGAATTAAATCATTTAGGATTAGTTCCCGGAGTATCCTTTTTTCTCAAGGGAGTTAAAGTTACAAAGACTGGTGGTTTTGTGGGCTTTAATGTTGCCGGTAAATGGAAGCGTAAAGTTAATGGAATAGCACCAAAAGAAGCATGGTTTATTTTAACTAATTTTGATAGTCTAGAATCTGCTATTTCAGCTTATAAGAGAAGATTTGATATTGAAGAGATGTTTAGAGATTTTAAAAAAGGTGGTTATAATTTGGAAGACACGAATGTTAAAGGTGAACGGTTTATTTCTCTAGTTTTATTAATCGCAATTGCTTATACTTCTGCAACTATTGGAGGTCAGCAAATTAAACGTAAAGGGATACAAAAATATATCGCTCGTGTTAAAGAATATAACCGTTTAGAGCGAAGATATAGCAGTTTTTATGTTGGTTTATATGGTTATAACTGGGTAATTTTTAAGGATAATTGTATAGATTTGGTTGTAGAATTAATGAGATTAAATCCTAGCAAACGAGATTATTACCGACAAGGTATTAATGCTATGAAGCTTATAGAATCTACGTTTTAATCGGTATCGTCGCCCCTTCAGAATAAACATTCATAACAGGCATTTATACAGCTATTTTTTATATGTTTAAAATGACAAATATCTAAAGCTGCATCAGCTATTCTTTGAAAAACGTCCGGTTTTTCTAGCAGTTGGGAAAGTACCCCCGCACCGCCTTCTGATGCTTCCCACAAAAGTAAATATCTACCTTCTCCTAAGCGCTCGCTATCTAGTTCATCAGCTTCTAATTTATAAACTGCTTGAATTGCTGTTAAGACAGCATACTGCAAGGTAGCGATAAAAGCTTCTTTATTTACTACAGGAGTATTTAATGGTTCGATTACTAAAATATTGCAAGTATCGTCTACCAATAAATTAACTTCTGTGTGTAAATCTACTTGGGTTTCATTTTTTTGGTCGCCCCAGTTACCAGTTTTGACATCAAGTTTAAATCCTCGTTCTTCTGTATTTTTCTTTAATCCGCGATTGATTCGCCAAATCTTAGCTGTGGCTCCGTAAGTTAATTTTAGTAAGGGAGTACCATCAGCACTTTCTACGGTTGCATTTTCCTGCTTTTGGCTTGCATAACGAAAATGGGTAGTGATGTTGTAACCGTATTTCAAACGTTCTTCTTCGTCACAAGTAATCCGTTCGCGACGACGAGCGATCGCAGTTTCTAATGGTAGTACGCGAGTCAGTTTTGCTACATTTTGGCGTTTGTCGGGTTTAATTTCTGCACCGCAGTTTTCGCAGGTGTCGCGCAAGTCTCCTTCGTGGAAGTAGCCGCAGTTAAAGCATACGCTGACACGTTTATATCGATTTTCTATCCCACCAACCGGGACTTTAATTTTTGCTACTTGAAATTTACTGCCTTCATAATAAACAATATTACTAGGGGCAAATTCCCGTAATGCGACTGTACGAGGACGATTTACAAATTCACCACCAGTAGTTGCGGGGATATATGCTCTAACTGGTAAGCGAGGAAAGTTAAATCCGGGTAGAAATCCTTCAGCAGCAAAGTAACGGTAGGGGTAAAATTCAAATTGACTGCTGCTTTTACCTTTATTAATTTGTCCGGTGAGTAAATCTTTTTGTCGTTGGGCTTCTCGTTCCTGCATTTGGGCGATATTGCGGTCTTCTTGACTGATATCACCCCTAGCCGAACGGTCAATTATATGACGTGCATCCTGTAATTGTTCGTCAGCTTCTTGATATAAAACACGCCAGCGATCGCAAGCTTTACTAAATGCATTGAGAGCGTTTTCTAAGGTATGCTGCAACCAATCAACGGAATACCAGGAAGATTTTCTTAAATCGTTTTGGCAGAAGCAATCGGACAATATTGATTCGGTAGCTTGCAAACACCTTCTCAATTTATCGTTGCTCATTTTTAACTGCGAACTAATTGATTCTCGCAGGGGATAATCTTCTAAATCCAAATCTAGGATTTTATTCATTGAATCCCCTAAGTCCACTCCCGTATGTGCCAGCCAAACTGAATATACGTGGGATTGAATCAAATCTTGATTGGCTAATTCTAACTTTGGTGGTGCAACTATTCCAGCAACCATTTTATCTTGACGCTGGTAAAAATACTGGTCGTGACCGCTACCTACTGCTGCATATGTAATAACTAAAGCTTCTTGTCCGCTTCTGCCAGCACGACCGCTACGTTGAGCGTAATTGGAAGGAGAAGGGGGTACATTCCGCATATGAACGATGTTCAAATCGGAAATATCAATTCCCAGTTCCATTGTGGGAGAACAAAATAAAGCCGCTAATTCACCAGCCCGAAACTTTTCTTCTCGTTCCTGACGGTCTTCATTTTTCACCTGTCCGGTGTATTCTCGCCCTTCCATTGTATTAATTGTAAAGGCATTGGTTTGATAAAACTTTTGGAAGAAACTATTAACAGAAATGTTTTCTTGTTCGCTATCTTGTAAGCGACGAGATGTTAACAGGTCTGGAGAGATTTGATTAAGAAGCGTGGCTTTCCATACTAAAGAATCAACACGTAGCTGCACCTGAGATTTTTCTTTTAATAAATACCCGGCTTCGCACAAAGCATTTATCAAAGTATTAATTAAATCGGTGTAATACTCCTTATCTAAAGGCTGATTCAACCAGGACCATGCTTTTCTAAAAGGAGGACTGATTTCTTGGTTAGTCCTCGTGTCAGTAAAAATGGGGGTAAAATGGGGGTAAGAGAGTGTGAAAAGGGTGAAAGTACTGTGTTTAGGTGGTTGAAGTCAGACTGAAAATCCTCGTGTCACCAGTTCAAGTCTGGTTCCTGGCATTACTAAAAATTCGATGTTCTTGCTTGTCGGGTAAGGGTTTCGGAGGATGACTTAAATAAGGTGTAACCAAATTATTGGGTATGTTTAGGTCGATTTGGATAAAAAAATGGTGTAAAGATGGTGTAATCCTTGTGTACACTAGAAGGTAGATTACACCTTCTTAACTCATGGCTTCCAAAACACCAACTGGCAGGGCTTCTAAAGGCTCTGTATCGGTAATACTTTCTAATGGTCGTTTACAGCTTAGGTTTCACTTCGCTCGCAAGCGATATTATATTTCTACTGGCTATCCCGATACGCCGCATCATCGGAAGTTAGCCAAACTTAAAGCTTCGGAAATTGAAAAAGATATTTTGTTCGAGCGGTTTGACCCCAAGGATTTAGGCAAATATAAGTCAGAATTTGATAACCGGCATATTACACCATCTTCTACACCATCTGTGTCTCAACCAACTCTGCCGCAGTTGTGGGAGAAATATACGGATTTTAAGCGCTTAAGCCTGTCACCAAGTACCTTGGCAAAGGATTATACTAAAATCGCTCGCTGCGTCGAATTACAGTTACCAAGTAAGTCCTTGAATGATGCCATTGCAATCCGTGATTGGTTAGTTGCGAATAAGACAGCAAATTCAGCGAAACGAATAGTCACCCAGCTAGCAGCTTGTTGCCAATGGGCGCTAAAATCTCAGATGATTAGTCACAATCCTTTTAAAGGAATGGCGAGTGAAATCAAAATTCCGGCGTGTCAATCTGATTCTTCGGATATTAATCCTTTTACTTTAGAAGAAAGGGACAAAATCATTCAGACCTTCAAAAATAATAATTCTTACAATTATTACGCTGCTTTAATAGAATTTCTTTTCATGAGTGGGTGCAGACCATCCGAAGCTATTGCTTTGCAATGGAAGCATATTTCAGAGGACTTCAGGACAATAAAATTTGAGCAAGCGGTAGTCGAAGCAGAAGAAGGACTAGTTTGTAAAAAAGGATTGAAGACTCAGAAAAAACGTTCGTTTCCGGCTAACAAGAAACTTGCAGCACTGTTAGAGTCTATCAAGCCAAAAGATGCGACTGGAGAGACAAAAGTATTTCCTTCACCTAAAGATAAGTGGATTGATGTTCATAACCTTACTACGAGAGTATGGCGTTCGGTGCTTAAAGAATTAGAAGACATTATTGAATATCGTAAACTTTATCAAACCAGGCATACGTTCATCACAGCTGCATTGGAAACACCGATTCCTACCGCAGATGGAAGAACCAAGATGCTCGATGCAAAGGATGTCGCTAAATTAGTAGGAACGAGTCCTAAAATGATTTATGAGCATTATGCAGGAGCGAGTAAGGAATTGTTTGTGCCAGAGTTTTAAATAGTTTTATGAATTCTACAGCCATATTATCCGAAATGATAATGTGGTGAAAAGCCTGTAATGCAAGGATTATAGCTATTCAAAATATGATATGTGTGTTTATCCACCAGTAGGAACATTCCCGACAAATCCGCATTGTTCGCAATTGAAAGCGAACTCATATTGAGTCGAATTTTTGCAAAATTAAACTGTCAATCGTTGAAGTTTTCAGCAATTAATTTGGTGGGTAAATAGAGTTTCAGAGGATACTGCAAAAAAGGTCGAAAACCATATTTTTGGTAAAAACTAACCGCTTTCTCATCTATTGCTTCTACTACTACAGCTAACGATGCAACCTGGGACGTAGCTTCTAAAACTCTTTTAAGAGCATCAATTAAAACCAACTCACCCATACCTTTACCTTGATAAGTTTGATCAACAGCAAGACGGCCTAGTAAAGTAGCAGGAAGCAAAGGATAGCGCGGTACAGTTTTTGCGAAGTCTTCATTCAAATTCGCAACATCTACCATATACGAGGAAAGCGTGTAGTAAGCAATGATATCGACATTCGGGGAATCAATTAAAACGAAAACTGTAGAAACTTTTTTCTTCAGTTCCTGGGATGCTTGTTTGCGTATGTAGTTGTCTAAACTATCGTTTCCACTGACAAATGCCGAACGGTTATGCTTCTTTTTATCAAGCAACTCAATCGTTAATGTCATTATTTTCCATTACTTGCTTATAACGTGAAGTTGCTTCCCTCAAAGTATCTGAGGGCTGGGATGGATTTAAAATCGCTTCAACAAAAGATAAAGCATCTTCTCTATTTAGCTTTAAGGTTTGTTGTTGCTCGATAACCTTACAAGCAGCAGCTTGAACGCTAGCAATAACGAAATCTGTCAAGGTTACTCCTTGTAAATCGGCAGCTTTCTGCCACAAATCTTTTATTTCTGGATTCACCCGAGCTTCTAAGCGAGCCATTGATTTTGGAACGTTGGTGTTGCTCATAGATTACATAGAGTTAGTTAACTTTTATATTATATACGGCAATTTGCCGTATATTTGTAAATTTTGAATTTGGTGGGAGCATAATGCGATCGGTGATTTTAAGCGAGTTTATTAATCGCACAACCAGATTATCTAATTTAACTTGTTTTTTAGGTGGTATATACCTTCACGCTGATAGGTTTTGCTACGTCTAGCTTTTAGCATGACAGATATTATTAGTTACACGCCGGGTTTCATAGTCAGCTGTCGCGATCAAAGCGCCAGCTTCGCGGGCGATCGCCAATGGGTAGTATTGCCTCAGAAGTTGAGGAGATTATCCGCTTGCGTCCTTTGAGTGGCAATGAAGATGAAATTGCTGGTATTTCTCGGCAGTTGGGGGTAGAGCAGATTGAAGCGGCAAGTTATCAATCGCCCGATCCTAAGCAAGTTCAAGACCATACTGCGGCATTGCTAAGCTGTTAAGCATTTAATTTGTATTTGACTAGCGGGCAAGATGCCCGCACTACAATAATTTGATATTTTCCTTTTATACAATTTAGCTGCACATCAGCTTATTAATGAATGATTTTGGAGTTTGCGATCGCGATCGCGTATGCCCGTTCAGCGCCCCGGTGTTCCCGAAGGGTAGGGCTTATCGCCGTCAATTACGATTGCTGTCTAAATGTCGTATAAGTGATATATTTAACATCTTTCATAAAAATAGCTAAGTATCATAAATCTCACTATGGCTGCTTTGATATGGCGTTCAGTTTTGCTATAACTAAGGCGATCGCATAAGTACCATGTATAAGAAGCATCAGCGGATGAATGTCAAATTCGCTATATACAAAAACCATTTCAACAAGAACCCGATTTTGCTGCAACCAGCGTCAATTATAATTTACAGGAATTGTGAGAGCGCGGAATTGAGCCGATTTAATCTACTATTTTGAATTCGGCAAACAGTGTCTGCCGAATTTGGATAACGAGATAACTTGAGATATAGCACCAGCTATACCGTTCTGATCCTGCGACATGATGAAAATTGGCGAAAAAGGTTGGAGTATTTAGCTTCCTTGTAAATTTTGGAGTAAGTATGATGCGTCGTTTTATAATTAGTCTCAAAACAGTTTTGAGCAACACAACTTTACTGGTTGTTAAATTATTTTAAAACCAATAAGCCTAAAAAATTATAGAAAATAAAAGTTAACGCCTGGCGGGGTGGTCCTATGAATCATCAACAAAAATAATTTCCCGTAGCAAATATTTTGTACCCGAACATTTTTTGATCGCTCCCTCAAGTGGAACGGAACGCATTAAAAAGCTCACAGTCTTTATGTAAGCAAAACTTGGCGCATGAATTAATCCGAAAAACGAGCTTGCTGAAAGTGTCTTGAGAGCAGATTTTCTACGCGGCAATTTTTGCTCTAACTCAACACTCAACGTTTGCGCTATTGCATAAGCCAGCAATGGTGGAACGCTATTTCCGATAGCCTTATGAGCAGCAAGCTTACTCGTCCCAAACTCAAACCAGTCTGGAAAACTATGTAAACGGGCAGCTTCGCGAACTGTTATAACTCTCGCTTGTTCGTAGTGAATTGGACGAGAGGAAGTTCTGTTTCCACTTCCAGCACGTAATGTCGGGGAAAAACCATTTTTTGATAATCTGTAAGCCCAAGTTGTTGGTTCTTTCTTTCCTGGTAGGGTATCGGCGTATTTTTGCACAGTCGCAGTGTTATGTGCTGTTGCTCGACAACCGCTAATAATGTTTGTCGAGATTCTGGATTTCGAGGGAAATATACTTTCTAAATATTGAGCATATTCTCCTTTTTGACTGCACTCACAGGTATCAGTATGAGATAAATTAGGAATATGATTTAGGTCAGAAAGTGCATCTCCAACACGAAATTTTTTATCGCTTTGAGTCGGTGGCGCTATAACCTTTTTATCAGTGTCACTTAATGCGTCTATAGCTAATAAAGAACCTACCCAGATACATCTTTTTCGCTTTTGAGGAACACCATAATCAGAAGCCGTTAACAACCATTTTGATAAATTATAATGTTCTGAAGTCAACGACCAAGCATTACCTGTAATACTCTCAAACTTCTTCGATTCGATAGCAGGAACATTCTCCATTACGAACATTTTAGGATTTAGCGCTACCACCAAATCTATGAATTTTATAACTAATTGACTCCGCTCATCATTGACATCTTGCTTACCAGCAACAGAAAAACCTTGACACGGAGGACCGCCAATAACTGCTGCAATCTCTCCATCCCAATCTGGATATTTATTTTGAATAAATTCTCTAATTTCTGCGGCTGAAATATCACTAATATCTCGACATACAATTAACGTATCGGGGAAATTAAGGCGATATAGTTCTAATACTTTGGAATTATTATCTATGGCAACTGCGACTTCAAACCCAGCAGACTGAAAACCTAAATCTAAACCGCCGACTCCACAAAATAAACTTATTACCAATCTCTTGCTTTTTGATAACATTTGAATTGTAAAAAAATAGATTTAATTCTTATGAATATATTATAGAATAACTTCATGATTATATTAATGTCATTAGTCATTTTTATTATTGAAATTATTCTCATTCCTCATTAAAACTTGATTAATAGCTTTTTGTCTTCGCCGTTGATCTAAAGCAATACAATTCCATCTCCATCGTTCCGACCACATTGAATATTGTTGTAATTTTGCAGTGTAGTAAGTATTTTGAGAGTTAGCACAAATTGAAAATAAACCGACTCGTGAATTACCTGCTTCAAGTTCTCCATTACTTTTACGAAAAGCCTCAACTCTTGCCCATAAAATAGCTTCTTTTCTTTGTAATCCTTTCTTTAAAGCATCCGCGTATTTTTTAGGAAAAGCATCAGATACGCGAGGGGATGCCTGATTCCACTGGTCTAAATTATTGATAAATGCTTCGATATTTTGTTCGGGATTTATACCAACGATTTGAAGTTTATTTACTAATATAGGAATACGGCTTTTGGTTCTTTTTAAACATAAAGCATCTGCATTTTCTAAATTTGTGCCACCTCTACCTTGATCGCTACACCATCCTCTATTGAGAACTTATACATACCACATATAAAAACAACAACAACAACCACAACAAAGGTAATAGACTCTCATCCCATAACGTTGTTTAATTTTATTACATACTATTTAAACAACATAAACAATGAAGCTACAAAAAGGTTGGCTCCCCAATATCAGCAAAATAATATGGATGGTATTAGATGATAACTTCTCACCTGTAAAACCGATTGAAGAATACTTGCATTACCTTGATAACTTAGAACGTTCTCCAAATACAATTGTCAGCTATGCCCGCAATTTAAAAATGTACTGGGAATTTCTTCAAGATAATCATTATGATTGGAAAGAGATAAAAACAAGAGAACTAGCAGATTTTATACATTGGCTAAGAAACCCGAACCCTAGAGTAATTTCTCTAAAACCACAACAAGCCTCTCGTTGTGAAAAAACTATCAATCATGCAATTACAACAGTCATCGGTTTCTATGAATTTCACTCTAACATGGGTACAGTTAGAACTTTAAATGCCTACAAAAATACATCCTTTCCCAACAAAAAATATAAATCACTTCTTTTCCACATTAGTCAAGATAAACCTGTTAAAAGTAAATTACTCAAGCTAAAAGAACCAAAAACATTTCCAAGATGTCTTACTAAGGATGAAGTAACACAATTAATTAATGGATGTAATTGTAAAAGGGATAAATTTTTAATTTGCTTGTTGTATGAAACAGGAATGCGAATTGGAGAAGCTTTAGGTTTAAGGCATGAAGACATTGACTCGACAGGAATAAACGAAATTAATGTTATCAAAAGACTAAATAATCACAATGGTGCAAGAGCCAAGTCTGGTAGACGTACTATCCATGTATCCAAAGAATTAATGCAACTTTATGGAGATTATTTAATTGAAGAATACCCAGAAGAAATTGAAAGTGATTATGTGTTTGTCAACTGCTACAAGAAGCCAATTGGTATACCAATAAAGAAAAGTAATATTGATGGTTTATTTAGACGACTTACAAAAAACAGGAATAAAAGCAAGTCCACATTTATTCCGTCATACCCATGCAACAGAGTTAATTAGAGCAGGTTGGGACATGATGCATATTCAAAAGCGATTAGGTCATGCTTCGGTACAAACTACAATCAACACCTACGTGCATTTAAATGATTCTGACCTTAAAGAAGAATACGAAAAATATTTAAAGAGAAAAAAATAAAATGACACCAAAACAAAAGCACAATCATGAATCTTCAAAACCAGACTTAAAAGCTGTACAAACACAAGCTCAAGATTGTAATAAAGATATTTATCAAAAGATAATGGATATAAGCTGTCCGCTGTGTGAAAGTAAAAGTTGGATAAGAAGAGGACAATACAAAGGGAAACAACGTGTAGATTGTCGAGATTGTAAAAACACATATACGACTAATGTAGATTATTTAGAAGTTAAAAAAATAAATTTAAAACCTTCTTTTCAGCGACCTCCAGGATTAGAATGCCCTAGTTGCGGAAGTTTAAACTATAGAAAACGAGGTTTTTCAGAAGATACAGGAAAGCAAAGATATAGATGTAATGAATGTAATCGTAGTTTTGTAGAAAATCCAGAGCTAGGGCATGAAAGCAACTATTTACCTCTTGGAGACGATGTTTGGAGTGCAGTTCAACTCGGTTATCAGCTACATCAATATGGAGGGCTAACTAAAATTGTATTTACTCAAATTAAACAACCGTGGTTAAAAGATATTGCCAAAAAATTTATTAAATATAGAGCAGCAACAAGGAAATTTTCGACATTAAATAGTTATTTGGATGGAATTAGACAATTTTCTTATTTCTTAACAGAATTATATTCAACAATCTCTCCTGAAAAAATAGACCGTGCTGTTATACTTGACTATATTGATTACTTAAATCAATTAAGATTAAAATCACATCGTAAAAGCTTTTTATTAAGTTTTATAAGACTTTTCTTTGAAGATATTCATAGAAATGAATGGTTAGATGTCAAAGATTATTTAATTTATGACGAAGATTTTTTCACACATGAAGAACACTTACCACGAATAATTCCAGAAGAGGTAATACGCCAATTAAATGAACATTTAGACAATTTACCTGCTCCAGTGATGCGAATGGTGCTTGTTCAACAAGAATTAGGATTAAGAGTTGGCGAACTTCTTCTATTACCTTTTAACTGTTTAAAGCAAGATACTGAAGGTAGTTGGTGGATTCAATTTATGCGTGAAAAAACCAAAAAAGAAACTAGTTTACCAATTTCTAGAGAATTAGCAGGTGTGATTATTGAGCAAAAAGATTATATTTGTAAAAATCTACAGGAATTTAATTACTTATTTTGCGGTCAAAGCTTTAATCCTAATAATAGAAAATCAAGTGATTTTAATCCAAAACCAAAAGTAATGCGATATGACTCATTTGTTGGATTTTTACGACGTTTAGCTCAAAAATTTGAGATTAAAACTAACTCAGGAGAGCTTTGGCATTTCCAAACACATCAATTTCGTCATACAGTTGCTACTCGAATGATTAATAATCAAGTTCCTCATCATATTGTTCAACGTTTTTTAGGACATTTGTCTCCAGAAATGACGCAAGTTTATGCCCATATTTACGATGAAACATTAAAGAATCAAATTAAAGATTTTCACTTAAGAGTGGTAAATATTACAGGAGATGTAATCTCTTCGACAACTCCAGAAATAGATGGTGATAAAGACTTACAATGGTTTAAGAAAAAAGTCATGGGTGAGGTTCTTCCTCATGGTTACTGTGGATTACCAGCTAATCTAACTTGTTCAAAAGGTAATGCTTGTTTGCAATGCGGCCATTTCCGTACAACTAAAGAGTTTCTTACCTACCATAAAAAACATAAGGAACGTACTGAAGAAGTATTAGCGAAAGCCAAACAAAATGGCTGGACACGGCAAATTCAAGTTAACGAAGAAATTTTGACAAATTTAAACAGTATTATTTTTGAACTGGAGAAAGATGATAATGTTGAATGAGACTAAACAGCGAAGAATTGCAGCATTAAAAACTGCATCATCAAAAAAGAAACAAGAAGCTCAAGAAAAAACAGAAAAGGCAATTGAAAAGTTAATTAAGTCTAAGAATAAATTATCTTTTGCAAACATTGCTCATGAAGCCGGAGTTAGCATTCAATATCTGTATAAATATCCAGAAATTAAACAACGTATCCAATATTTACGCGAGCAACAGAATACAGAATGTAAGATTGATTCTAAAATAACTCGTTCTGAAAAATCTAGCCAAGCTATTATTCAACTTTTGAAAAATCGAGTTAAAAGTTTAGAGCTAGAAAGAAAAAATCAAGCAAGAGAAATTGAAGTGTTAACGGGTCAGCTTTATGAACTTCATGGTATCCAAAGATTAGCTGATAGGCTTAAAGCGGAAAATGCCGATTTAAAACAAAAATTAAAAAAATATCAGAATCATGAACAAAGTTCATCTTTATTAAATGCTCCACATCAAAAATCTGAGAATGAAAGCAAATTACAAGAATCTAATAGTAATAAAATTAAATCGGAATTAGATAATTTAGCTATTAAAATTAATTCGACATTAGCAAAATTAATTATTGAAGTTCCTTTTGAAGTAGTCATGGAAGCCATTAATGCACTAAAGGAAGCACTCATTAACAAAAAAGTACGTAATCCGAATGGTTTTTTAGTCTCAGCCATTAAAAATTATTGGATACCTAATCAAAATTATCAGCAAAAGATTAAGGATAACGCTTTTGATGAATGGTATGAGTTAGCTATGTCAAAAAATATAGTTCATGCGGCTAAAAAACTTGGTGGAGTACAGTATGTTTTGGACTGTGATGATAAATGGGTTTTATTTGAAAATATGCTTGTCGAATATCCATTAGAAAAACTTAAAGCTGATTAGTGCAGGAGATAAAATGTCTAATAAGATAATGATAATGCCACCATATAGTGTGGAATTAGAAATGGAAGTATTAGGAAGCATAATGTTTGCTTCTGATACTTTAAATAGTATTAACAACATTTTGGATATAAATGCTTTTTATCTTGAAAGTCATCAAATAATTTATCGATGCTGTTTAATATTGGCTAATAATAACAAACCAACAGACCCATTATCGGTAATCAACTGGTTATCTGATAACAACCTATTAAAAAAAGTAGGAGGTAAAAATAAAATTATTCAGATAGCAGATTATGGTATGTTATGCATTAATGCCATTGCATATACCCAAGAATTAATGGATAAATACTTGTCTCGTAAAATGATAAGTATTGGCGGTAAAATTGCTTCAATGGGTTATGATATGACCCAAGATATTCAAGCTCGTTTAGATTTAGCAGAGCAAGAAATATTTGCAATCAGAAATCAAAGTAATGTGACCACAAAAAATAAAATTCAATCAAGTGCAAATATTTGTGCTGATATTCTTCAAGAATTAGAAAAATTAAAAATTGGACAACAAAATTCCTGCATTAGTACGGGTTTTGATTCTTTAGATAAGTTGTTAGGAGGAGGATTATATGCAGGAGAATTAATTATTATTGCAGGCAGACCATCAATGGGTAAAACTATTATAGGTACAAACATTGCATTTAATATTTCTTCTAGTAGTAAAAAGCCTTCTATCATCTTCTCTTTAGAAATGAGTGCTAAACAAATTAATATGCGCTATTTATCTGGGTTTTGTGGTATTACTGTTGAGCATTTACGAGCAGGAAATTTAAACAGAAGTGAGTGGGATGATTTTTTAGTTGCAGTTAATAAACTTTCTGAAATTCCAATTTTTATAGATGATTTTTATGAGCCGACTTCTTTGCAAATTCGTTCAAAAGTTCGTCAAATAATGACTAAACATGGAAAGTTGGGAGTAATTATATTGGATTATCTTCAATTAATGGTAAACAGTGCAGAGAATAATGTAACTCTAAAACTTGGTGAAATTTCTAGACAGATGAAATTATTAGCTCGCGAATGTGATGTTCCTATTATTTGTTTATCTCAATTATCTAGAAATGTAGAAGAACGTAATAACAAGCGTCCAATATTAAGTGACCTGCGGCAATCTGGACAAATAGAAGAGAACGCAGATGTAGTATTAATGATTTATAGAGATGAATATTATAATCCTAAAACATCTGAGAGAAATATCGCTGAGATTATCTGTACCAAAAATCGTAATGGTGCTACAGGTATGATACAGTTACTTACCGACCTCCCACATTGTAGATTTAAAAATTTAGAATTTGAAATTTGAGAAATCGTTGTATAATGTTTAAACAACGTCAAATACTTACCTGGCAATCGTTGTAGACGTTGTGGTATGCATAAGAGAACCCCATTTCCTGGGTCAACATGACCTGAATAAAGCTTTGTTTTACTACCATCAATTTCACAGTTTCCTTCGGCTGTACAAATTGCTAATACACCTATAGAATAATTATTAGCAAATAAATCGTTTAACTTTCCAGAATATGAAGTGTTAATTTCTGAGATATTTTCTACGCCATCAGAAACAAACTTAATTGCTGATTTACTTAGTGCAAAGCTTGTAATTAATAATAGTAATAGGATATTGAATAAATCCCATTTGCATCCTAATTGAAGTGAATGTTTCATTGTAATTACGAATGCTTTTATATACTTGCAAATAACTATTCATGCAAATAAACATAATAGTAGTAGCAAAGTACTAATAAACAGGAATAGCTGTTTTATAATCAATGGAAAACTGCACCATAAATGCAAAGTTTTTTGAATAACGTTTGGTTGCCAGGGAGCTTTAGCTTTCATATGCCCACCATGAACAAGCCAGTGAGCTAATGGACAAAGCGGAAGTATATCTTTCCCTAATTCCTCATGTCCTAAATGCCGATAGCCAACCCCTGTATGATGTATGTTGTATTTACCGTATTTATTACGGGCATATTTTCCTATTCTGATCCAAGGAAACATCGAACATCTATTGCCAGATTGTTTTAGCCAGTGGTAATGCTTACTTCTCCAAGCATCGGATTTAATGTACGAATAATAATCGCTTGAAGAAAGATATTTTTTGTTTTCATGGATAGTTTTTCTCCTATTAAATGTTAAAAATTAAGTTTTTAGCTGAAATAAATGTAGTTGAAAATATGAAATTGTTATCCGCTTGATAATCGATATCTTTTTGCAAATAATTCATAAACTCTTGATGTCCTTTCGATGTACGTCCTACCGGACATCCAGCGCTTGCATTGTCAACAAACTTTTGGTCGCTTGCGCTATGTTGATTTGCTCCGATTATGGAATATTCCTTTTTATCTTCCTTATCAACTTTGCTATTACGATTGAAATCCCGGATTATATTTACTGGTGCAACTTGGACTAATGCAATCTCGCGGCCTTTATGTTTTCCAATGCGCCAAGCTTTATACTGTCCGGGAACTTGTATCTGTGCTGCACCATCACTATTCATGGGCTGCTTAGTATAATGATTCCCCGGTTCGATAGATGCGGACCAAGCTCCAACTAATCTGGGAGTCGGATTTACTTCAACTAAAAATCGTGAATCATTGAATTGATTCGGTTTATTGTCATTACTAATACCTGACGGAAACATCCCTTGGACATAAAACACGTTATAGCGACGCTCCGCAGTTCGTACTTCCCAGTTTTGGCTGCGTGCGTAATCTACAAGTGCAGCAGCAATTTTGTCTGCTTCTTTTGGTTTATTGGAGGCAGTTAAAACACTTATCCCAGCAATGCGATTGAGTTGGAGTTTACCTTCAACCCACTGGTTGACTTCAGGATGAAGAATTGCGATCGCCATAACTAAAGACAGTCCAAAACAACAGATACGCCCTCGTGTTATCGATAATTTAAGTTGACGAGATGCTTCTTGGGATGCCTTAATTTCTTGGTATTGAATTTCTACTGGAAGTTGTTTTAGTAATTCGGACGCTCGAAATGACATAAAGCATTCTTGTTGTAAGCATCTAATAGTGTTCGGCAATTTGATGATTCATCTAATTTCTGAATATTCTTTGGGAGTAAGGATTCAGAACGAGTCAAATTTTCTTTTGCCGAACGGATATCGGTAGTAAGTATTGCAATGTAAGGTCGCACATTTGGGATTAAAGCAAACGAACCATACCCAGGACGAGCCATATCAAGGGCAAACACAATAAACACAGTACTGGTAATTAGAAAACTTGACGTAGGAATCCTCACCCAACTCATGTTCTACTTCCTCCCTACAGATTGATATCCACCATCACCAGTCCAAGTAGTCAACGGTAAAGTGGTAGTGGGTTGTTGCTGTTTCACATCGACAGGTGATTGCTGCCAATTATTAGATTCAACAGTTTGTAATCGTACAGCCCTATCTAAACTATCTCCCGCACCTGTGGCAACTTGACCAAATCCATTCCAAACACCGTTAGCGACAGGCTTACCAGCATTTTATGTCTTATTAAATTCCAAATAATAACAACAACAACAGCGTAGCTGATATTAAGTTTTATCACTACGCTGTTTTTACATTCATACTTTTATGTAGCATAAAACTACAATGTAATCAAAAAGACTTAATGTGTAGTCATGAAAGTGCAAAAAGGTGTCCTAAGAGAGCATCTAATTTGGATGGTATTGGATGATGATTATTTACCTGTTAAGGCAATTCAAAAGTACTTGCATTACCTTGAGTGCGTAGGACGTTCTCCAAATACGATTCAAACTTACGCTTACAACCTCAAACTTTTCTGGGAATTTTTGAGAGATTCAAAGTTGGATTGGTTAGAAGTCAATTTGGAGGAATTATCAAATTTTATTCACTGGTTGAGAAATCCGAATAAAAACGTTTTATCTATTGAACCACAAGTATCCAGACGCTCGGAGAAGACTATTAATAATTGTCTTACTACTGTTTGTGGATTTTATGAATTTCAAGAACGTATAGGAGCGATTGACGGAGTTGATGCTTATCGTTACCAGCTACAACCAGGACGTAAATACAAATCTTTTTTACATCATATAAGCAAAGGGAAAGAGGTTAAAACACGATTATTAAAAGTAAAAGAACCTTCATCATTTCCTGGCTGTTTAACACAGTCACAAGTTAATAATTTAATAGAAGCTTGTAACACCCAGCGTGATAAGTTTTTGATTCAATTGTTATATGAAACAGGTCTAAGAATTGGAGAGGCGCTAGGACTTAGACACTCAGATATGGTAACAGGTAAAAGCAATGAA
>JAAUSO010000135.1 GCA_012033205.1 Richelia sp. SL_2_1
GTTAAGGTTAAAGGTTAAAGGTTAAGGTTAAAGGTTAAAGGTTAAAGGTTAAAGGTTAAAGGTTAAAGGTTAAAGGTTAAAAGGTTAAAGGTTAAAGGTTAAAGGTTAAAAATTACTATCAACTAACAACTAACAACTAACAACCATCAACTATCAACTATCAACTGTCAACTGTCAATTATGCGTATCGCTTATCTAACCGGAGAATATCCTAGAGCTACAGATACCTTTATTCAACGTGAAGTTGCTGCTCTTCGTCAGCAGGGTGTCGAAGTACACACATTTTCCGTGCGCCCTACTGGTGAGGAACATATGGTAGGAGAAGAGCAAAAACAAGAGCGAAATCAAACTTTTTATATTCTTCCTCCACATCCGATAAAATTGCTGCAAGCGCATCTAAATCTATTACTAGCTTCACCAAAAAGATATTTGACGGCACTTAAATTAGCTTGGTTAACAAGACTACATGGATTAAAAGGCAATCTCTATCAATTGTTCTACTTTTTAGAAGCAGGTATTCTGGCTCAGGAAATCAAACAAAGACAAATTCCTCATTTACACAACCATTTTGGGGATTCTAGCTGTACTGTTGCCATGTTAGCAGCAGAATTAGCAGGTTTTAGTTACAGTTTTACCTTACACGGACCGTATATTTTCTTTCAACCGTATTATTGGAGACTCGATGAGAAAATAAACCGAGCCTTGTTTGTGAGTTGTATTAGTAACTATTGTCGCAGTCAAGGGATGATATTTGCACCGATTGACAAATGGAACCAAATGCACATTATTCACTGTGGCATCGAACCAGCATTATTTAAAGTAGTATCTCATCACGGACAAGGAAAACGCCTATTATATGTCGGTAGACTCGCTGCTGTTAAAGGCTTACCGATACTTTTACAAAGTTTAGTCTCTTTAAAACAACAGCATCCAAATGTGATTTTAACCGTAGTTGGTGACGGTAGCGATCGCACTTCTTTGGAACAAATGACGGTGGATTTAGGTTTGAGTAGTAATGTAATATTTGTTGGATATAAAAACCAAGCAGAAGTACGTAAATACTTTGAAGAAACAGACGTGTTTGTTTTATCCAGCTTTGCCGAAGGAGTACCCGTAGTCTTGATGGAAGCAATGGCAGCAGGAGTACCCGTAGTTGCTCCCCAAATCGCCGGAGTCAGCGAATTAGTCGAAAATGGCGTTAGCGGCTATATTGTGCCTGCTGGAGATAAAAATTCCCTTGCTAATAGCATAGAAAAATTACTTAACGATGGTGAATTAAGAGCTAAATTTGGCACCGCAGGCAGAAATAAAGTAGAAACAGAATTTAATATAAATCTCGAAGCTGAAAAACTTTATAAAATCATGAGCAAAGCTTTACAACCAGTTGACAGTTGACAGTTGACAGTTATCAGTTAATTGAGTGATTGGTAGTGGTCGGTTTCCTTTAACCTCTAACCTTTAACCTTTAACCTTTGAACTCTACTTAGCCCAATCCATCGGCTCTACAGGCTCGAAAGAAGTAGTCATCTGGTAAGGGGAACCAGTTTCCAAAGAATTTTGAATTGCCAATACTATTTCATTATTGTGCAGGGAAAATTTAGATGAAAGTCTACAAGGACGATTTTCGATGATTGCATCAGCCATTTCGGCAACACCCCGGCAAAAATCCATCTGTTGTGCGCCCCTATATCCAAATTTAGGGGCTTTTTTGACTAAAGGATAATTCTTCTTCCATACACCTTCAAGTCGTTTTCTTCCTATGGTAAGACTGCGGCGAATATAAACAGGTGTTCCATAATACCAACAATCATCAATTCCAAGTATACCGTCATCGCCAATAATTTTTAAAGAATGGTCATGAGGTGCGACAATACTACAAGTCAATCTCGCAACTACTCCAGAAGCAAATTTGATACAAGCTACAGAAAAATCTGGAGCATCGATATCTAACGCTACATCAGTTTGTTTATCTGGAATTACACAAGATGAAAATGCCGAAACAGTCTCCGCAGGTCCAAAGAAAGCTGTCAGCCAATTTACATAATAACCTGCGTGTTCTAACGTACAACCAACTTCAAATTCATCTTTATAAGGCCAAGGTGTACCAGACTCGCTCAACCATTTTTGGTAAGGCATTTGATGAACTAGTCCATCATCCATTTCAGCATAGACTAAGCGAACCTTCCCCACTTGATTTTCTCGTAATGCTTTCCACAGTGTTTGTGCAGTTTCGCTCAACAAGCTACATGGTGCAGAGGAAAGATATAAACCCTTTGTTTCGGCAATATTTACCAACTCCTCAGCTTGTGCCATTTCCATTGCTAAAGGCTTTTCAGAATAAACGTGTTTTCCGGCTTCTAAACAAGCTTTAGAAATTTCGTAGTGACTCCGAGGATTTGTTAAATTTAATACGATATCGACCGTATTATCATCAAGGATATCGGCAAGAGAATTATAAACGCGATCGATATTATGGTAATTAGCAAACTTAGTAGCGCGCTCGCCAATTTTATCCATGACTCCCACAAGCTTTAATTGGGGATGCATTCCCGTAGTTTTCAGGTAATAATCAGCAACATAACCGCAACCAATAATCGCAATAGATTTATAGGATAAATTATTTTTCTGACTATTTTGATTAGCCGAAGAATTTGACTTTTCAAAAGAGATAAAATCTGTCTTCTTAACTAAATTAGAAATCTTAAATACATTTTTAAGTAACATACTATTAACAAGGTCAAAGGTTAGAGGTTAGAGGTTAGAGGTTAGAGGTTAGAGGTTAAAGGTTAAAGGTTAGAGGTTAAAGGTTAGAGGTTAAAGGTCAAAGGTTAGAGGTCAACTGTCCACTGTCAACTGTTAACTAACCACACCCTTATATTCGACAATAGTGGGTTTTCTTTTTAATAAACGGAATAGATGAAACTGAATCTGACCTATAAATCCAGGGAATTTATCTAATACACAAAACAGTCCATAAAACAATGCATCTGATGAAAGAGTTTGTTTTGTTTTCGCATACCGATAAACGCGAAAAAATAATATTCCATAAGCGAACAAAAGTAAAATGATGCTGATTCCGTTAGTTAACCACGCGCTAGCAACTGCTAAACATGGCAATATGAAACCCCAAATCCAAATTCTCCAACTTTCTTTTACCCAGTGCTTTTCCGGAGGTTTTCCGTGTAACCAAGCACCTTCAGCATAAGCGTGTCCGTTGCGAATCGAACGCTTCCACCATTGACTAAAATGCATAATTCGAGCGTCGTGTAAAGTCATTTCGGCATCTATACGCCAAATTTTGCCCCCAGCTTGACGTAATCGCACGCATAATTCTGGTTCTTCTCCAGCAATCAAACTTGAGTTAAACCCACCAACCTGTTTCAAAGCGGATATCCGCATCATCGCAATTCCACCACAGGCTTTGGTTTCGCCTACAGGAGTATTCCATTCAATATCGCACAAGCGATTATAAACAGAATTTGCAGGAAATTCCTCCCTTACTCTACCGCAAACTACGACAATTTCAGGTTTGTCATTAAATACACTAATTGCTTTCTCCAACCATCCATTTACTATCAAACAGTCACCATCCACAAATTGGACAAACTCAATAGACGGTTCTATTTGCAGCAGATACTCAAACCCTGCATTTCTCGCCCGTGCAGCAGTAAAGGGAATGGATAAATCTAATTCAACAACATTAACGGCTAAACTACGAGCTAATTCAACACTTCCATCGCTAGAGCCAGAATCAACGTAAACAACCGTTTTCACTTTTTCTATAATCGATAGCAAACATTGCTTGAGTCGATTTCCTTCATTACGTCCAATTACAACTACCCCAATTGAATTCATTCATCCTCTCTCGCAATCTATTTCCCTAATCAAAATAGAAAATCAAAAACCTATTTCAACTTTTAGACAGACATTGATTTCTTTGCTCTTTGTAGGAGCGTATTTGGTTTTTTATTTTCCATCAGTTAACTTAATCAACTTCAAAAGGCTTATAAGCAGCATAGGACTTTTCTAATAAAAACTTTCGTTCTACATAAAACTTGCTATCAGTAAACAATTCGCGCATCCTATTTTGAGAAAGTACTCTCGTACCTCTAACCATCTCCGTCCAAACTGGTAATTTTTTCTCCCAAGAATTTTGTAAATTTTGGCGTACAAATTCCGGTAGTAACCAATAACCAATAACACCAGTATGGGGTTCAAGGGGCCAATAAAGACTTGGAGTTTGTACCCAATAACCTTTAGCTAGACGCTTTACTTCTGATGCAAAATCAGCTTGCTTTGATTCGTCACCAACGTGTTCAATTACCGAATTACTAAATACAATATCAAAGCATTTATCAGCGAAAATATCGCATAAATTAGTCGCATCTCCTTCAACTAAAGTATATTTACCAAATTTACCAGTACTTTTATAAGAACCAGGTAGATTAACTAATGTCACTTCAAAATCATGATCAAACCATTGCCACATCGGCATATGTCCTCCCAAGTCGATAATCTTTGCGCCCGACGGTGGTTTTACTAAACCCAGAAATTGCTTCATGCGTTCCAAACGCCAAGCTTTTCCAAAAGAATTATGTTTTGCCCATTCTGACGCTTTTGCATAAGCTACGTGCATTTTATAAACCTCGTTTGTGATTAATTTAAAGACTAATTTAAAGAGTATAATATGATGTAATTATTGATCATACCTGTAACGATGATATTTACGTTTTAAAGTCGCAGGTTCGAGATTTTTATTATTAAATTTATTAGCTAAAATTACAGGTTTTCTTTGTGGAGCAGAAAGAATAGCAGCTACGAATAAAACCCAATAAACATTCGCTAAACGTAGAATATAACTTTCCATAATATTATTCATCCCCAGAAATAAAAGGAAAGCGAGTGGCCAAATTTCTTCAGGACTTTTTGCAGCATAAGCCCTTTTCATCGCTCTGAAAAAACCCAAGATAAAGCAAAATAAAAACAATCCTAAACCGATCAACCCTACATCTAAAGCAAAATCTAGGTAGCCATTGTGACCGTGAGGTGCAATAAATTGACTTGAAAGAGTGCCACCCACAATTGCAGGATATTTAGTCCCAGGAGCCCAGAAAGCTCCACGACCGTAACCAAGCCAAGGTTTTTCCATAATGAGTTTAATCATCATACCCCACATCGGCGTTCTTCCCGTTAAAGTTGGGTCTTTACCTATACTCCCTAAAAGTTCTGCCCAGTTAGTTAAAATAAAAGTTCCAACAATCCCTACAACTAATACTGTTAAGTCTAAAAAAATGACCGATATTTTGCCTTGCCAGCGAAAAGTACGATAAAAAACTAACATGATTGCAAGCAAAAAACAAACAACAATTGCTGTTTTAGAATTAGAAAGTACGATTACTGATAATGGTAAACAAATACCCAACCATTTATAAACAGCTTGTTTAGCATTGTCTACAGGCAGTAGAAAAAATGATAGCGAGCCAATAAGCATCATGCTACCAAGAGTATTTTTGTAATCGTAAATTCCTTTCCAAGAACCCGGATGATCTGCTCCGTGTTTACCAATCGAAGGAAATCCCAAAGCGAAAAATAATGTTAATAAAGATCCTATGCCAAAAGTCCAAGCAACAAGTCTTACTTGTTCTTTTAAATTAAAACGGGAAGCAAAATACAATGCGAAAGTATTCATTTGCCAAACTTCACGCCCAACTGTAGAAGTATATGTTGGCAAATCTGACCAAATGTATGATAGCAGAATCCATACTACTAATATCCACAGAACCAAGTCTCTACTAGCAACAATCAAAGATTGTTTCCAACGCAATCCAATTAAAACAATTGAACCTATCCAAATAAAATATCTAATTAAACTAATAATAGATGGCGGAATGATTCCTGGAGTTATTGGAGAAGAAGTCAGATTTGCTCCTACCATTAATCCTCCAGAAAAGAAGGTTAAGGCTAAAACGGCAAAGCATTTTTCACCAATTTCTAAATATTTTTTATTCATCTTTCTTGATTATATTAAAGGGGAGAATATTTTTATACATTTACAGAATCTCGATTTGTACGAATCCATTTTTTTTGACGTTTTACTAAAAATTGCAAGTAAAGTGGAATTTTCCAAACAATATAAAAAGGAATCATTAGAAGTTGTTGTATAGGTAAATCGGAACGTCCAAACTTAGCCCAAGCTGATAATATTGCCACTAAAAGTAATATTCCAGCCAAACTTAAAATTATAGCTGGAGTCCAAATTGCTAATAATAATCCCGTGACAAATGTCAAACTTGTTATTCCCAACCAAGCAATTACAAGTAAAGACAATGGGGGTATACACAAATCTAAAGCACTCACAAATAAATCAAATCTTTTTTGCTTGACTGCTGCTTTTAATAACAGCGGAACGTAACTTATTAAAGTTTGTAAATGTCCGTGTTCCCATCTAGTTCTTTGTTCTTTAGCTGTTTTTACTTCTTGCGGTAAATATCCTGTAACTTTTGACTGTGGGCAAAATATTGGTGGATAACCAGCTAAACTCAAATCGAAACCCAGTTTCATATCTTCAACGATGTTACTGCTAGCAATATCAACAGAGCTTATTACCTTCCAAGGAAAAGCCATCCCCGTACCAGTCAATAAACAAGGTTGTCCTAGTCTACTTAATCCGTAAGGACGAACCAAATTTTTTACCTTGAAAGCAAATGCTGATACCGATGCTTTAGGGCTGGAATTATGGGATTTTGACATTAAATAAGTCGCTTGTGCTGGTCTTCCCGTCAGCGCTGCTTTATAGGTTACTTGCTCGATCGCACCTTGAGATACCTGACAGTCTGCATCGACAAAAACCACTACGGACGGCGGTTGAGATTTGAGATAATTTAACCCATAATCTAGGGCATATCCTTTTCCTCTCAGATTGGGATCGTGACGCTCGATAACTTGAACTCCAGTAGAACGAGCAATTTCTGCGGTTGCATCGGTACAATTATCAGCAACCACTATGATGTTGTGTGAATTGTGTAACTTATCTTTTAAATTTTCTATGGTCGAACGAATCAGAACTTCTTCGTTATGAGCGGGAATTAAAATTTTAAAATTGATATCTTTAAATTGTTCCCATTGCTTATTTATCTGTTGAGTAACTGGTAATAATGCAGCAATAGATTCGATAAAAAGTACGCTACAAATAATCAATAATCCACTAGCAATAACTAACAAAATACCATTAAGACATCCAATAATCATTATTCATATCCTCAATTCTTTTTACAAATTAGAAATTATTATTCATCAGGATTGACAGAATTGACAATCTTTGCAGGTACATTTATTGCAGTTGCTAAATCATAAATTTCTAAAATGCGGTCAATTTTGCGTTCCCAGTCAAAATTTTCTCGCACCCGTTCCTTACCAGCATTACCTAATTGCGATCGCAACTGAGGTGATTTAGCCAGTTTTTCCATAGCATCAATAAATCCGTTCACTAAAGCTTCTTTAGAAGTTGGTTCGATCAAAATACCGCAGCTTTCATTCAAATAATCTGCCGGACCTCCCCATTTGGTGGCAATTACGGGTATTCCCATAGCCATTGCTTCTAAAACTACTGCACCTCCACATTCTAAAAGACTGGGAAGAACTAATACATCAGAATTGTTCAATTTATCAGCACATTCTTTTTGAGAAAGCCATCCATAAAAGGTAACTTTTGAATTTAAATTTAATTGCTTCGTTTGTGCTTCTAAAATTTCCCTTTGTTTACCATCACCAATAATTTTTAAACAGACATTTAAGCGAGCAGCGACTACACTAAAAGCTTGTAAAAGTAAGTCTACAGCTTTCCAATCTACTAGTCTACCAATAAACACAAAACTAGTTTTTTTATTTGATTCTGTTTTCGATTTAACACCTTGCCATACAGACGTATCTACACCGTTTTCTACTAATTCTAAAACGGTTCCATGATGACCCAGAGGTAATGCTTTTCTAGTACGTTGGTTAGCAACTAGTAAAATCTCTGCTTGCAGTTTTCCCGGTATGAGATAATTAGCAAAATTTGATAATTTGCGTCCTAAAGACACTATCAAGTCAACGAACCAACTTTGAAGATATCTAAACCCAGGAGGATATTCAATAGCACCATTCATTGGACCAATAACAACAGGTACTCCAACATCAAACATTAAAGAAGGAAATTTAGGAGATACTAGAATTGGTTCGTGAACAACATCTATCTTCTTTTGTTCAACAAACTCACGCACAATCTGACGCTGAATTCTTTGGGTATACAAATGACTGATTAAGTCAGTAGTGATTAAAGCCAATCTTCTCGGTAAAAATTCTCCTAAACGCCATAATAAAAGGTGTACCCAAGTATCAGATACAAAGTACATACGGTCGCATTCTTCAGGTAAAAGCGATTCAAGTTCGGCTTGAGTTCGTTGATGAACTAATAACCGAGCATCGATATTACGTTTCCTGAGCAATCTAAAGTAATTTAAAGGCAAAAATGCTTCACCACCAAATTTACTAGAAGCGTGTTCGGCGACAATTAAAATTTTTATCATTTTATTATTCACCGTTTTAATCAACAGATATTTTATCGATATTTTGATTGTTCTGAATAATTAACTACCAAAATCCTAACTTTAATTATTTTTTTTTCCTGAATTAGACTTTGATAGTTCAATCTCAATTCTTAAATGGAATAAATATAGGCAATTAAAAACAAGAAATTAGTTTAATTACCTACTCTTACATTTAAGAAGAATGTACTGTCTGCTGATTAGCTTTTTCAGCGCTCGATTCTGACTGAGGACTGTTGTAGTAAAAATAATTATTTGGCTCGTACTTGACATTTACGCCATTAGCAACAATTCCCAAAACATTCGTCTCAGACCTTTCGAGTAAGGACTTCGCAGCAGTCGCAGTTACTGAATTCACTTTACCAGGTCTAACCACAACCAAGGCACCATCCACCATTTGCGATAGTACCGCTGCTTCTGCGCTGCCAACCAAAGCCGGAGCATCAAAAATTATACAATCATAGGTCTGAGAAAGCATTTCGATAAACTGAGTCATCCGTTCTGAATCGATTAATGCTAAAGGATTAGGAGGCATAACCCCGGCTGTTAATACGGATAAGTTTGGAGTAATTTTATGTACAGCACTCTCAAAATCATTTTCGCCCACCATTACATTACTTAAACCGATAGAGTTAATTAAACCCCAGAGGTGATGTTGGGATGGGTTATACATATCTGCATCTACTAGCAAGACTCTTCGTCCGACTTGAGCCGTTACCGCTGCTAAGTTAGCCGCTACTTCGGTTTTACCTTCCTGATTTACCGAACTGGTGACAGCAATTGAACGAACCTTCTTATCTAAACTAATAAACTTCAAATTAGCCTGAAGCATTTGATAAGCTTCATGAATTACTGTACGTGGAGATGTTGCAACTATCACTCGTTGGGAAACATCAGAACTGGAATACTCTTGAGAAGCCACTGTATTATCGCTAGCTTCAAATTTGGGAATAAAACCCAGCACTGTATATCCAAATAATGCTTCTGCTTCTTTAACTGTCTTCAGCCTTCTATCAATTAAATCAACAAAGAATGCAGATGCTACCCCAAGTAATAAACCAGAGAATATACCACCAGCGGTAATCCCCATTTTCCTTTTTGCTGATTGTGGACTTGAATAAGCATCGGCATATTCAATGATGCGAGCGTTACCTACAGTTTGATTTTCTGCAAGTGTAATTTCTTGTAATCTTGTAAGTAGATTTTCGAGGCTAGAACGTGCTACATCTAACTGTCTTTCTCGCTCTCTTAACTGTTTTTCCAAATTTGGTAAAACGTCAGCTCTATCTCTAAATAAATTTTTCTGTTTTTCTAAAGCTTCTATTTTTTCCCCTAAACCCAAACTTTGGACTTGTATTTCTATCAATTTGGAAGTCAAGTTTTGCTTGATTGTCCCCATCTGCAACCCACCAGGTGCAATTCCCGGTTGATATCCCAATACTTCTGTAGTTCTTCGGTTTAATAAAGCTTTTAAAGCAGCCTCTTTCTCTTTCAAGTCAACTATCTTGGGATGGGATTCGGTTAAGCTAGTTGTTAATGTGGCTAAATCTGATTGAACTGTTTGTAATTGTTCTAATACCTGTTGAACTCCCGATACTTGAGAAGAAGTTATATCTACAGCCAAATTTCCAGGTAAATTTAATTGACTGCGTAATTCAGATTCTCTGGCTTTTAAATCTGCTAGTTCAGAACGAGATTGATTTAATTCGTTATTTAAACTATTGATTGTTAAAACTGTACCTTCTGTTTCTCGTGCTAAATCAATAATTTGATTTGTAGCTTTAAATATACGTAAATTTTCCGCTGCTTCTTCTAAATTTTTTCGCGCTTGGGGAATTTGGTTTTCAATAAATTCTCCCGCTACTTTTGCTTCCAAGCGATTAACACTAATATTATTCTTGATAAAAGATTCCATTACCTGATTGACTATTTGTTTAGCCAATTCTGGCTTTTCAGAAACATAAGACACTTTCAGTACATCAGTTCCTAACAATGCTTCTGCTTTCAAATTAATTGATTTTGGATTCCAAGGTGTACCATCATCACGTTTAAGTTCAAGAGCTTCAATTACCTCTTGTTTAAACGGTGTCGATTCTACTAATACAGCTTGAGTATCGAGAGGATTAAACTCCCGTTTTAAAGCTTCCAAATCACCTATTTTTTCTCCAACCCCTGTCAGAGATGATGTTCGGTTTGATTGAAACAGTAATTTTCCACTAGCTTCATAAGCCGGTTTTTGAACTGATACAGTAAATATTGCTAAACCTGTAAGTGTAGCAAAAACACCCGTTACTACTAACCAACGACGTTTTAAAACCAGCAAATATTTCTGTATATCTATCTCTTCGGGATAATTCTTATTCTCCATAATTCTTAATTTCAGTGTATGTTTAATTCAAAAAAGTACAATCAAATTTTTATTGCTTACTATCTTACTTGCTTCTAAGATTTTAAGAGAAATACAAACGACTTCTACATTCTTTTAAAACTTCTACCTATAGATGTAACACTATTATTAACTTGATTGGACTTCATTGGCGACCACGGATTTCTATACAGTTGAAAGCGTTGCTTGAAAATCAAGTAAATAAATGGAACTGCATCCAAAATATATCTCTTCCACAACCGTTTAGGTTCACTTACAAGTCTATAGAGCCACTCTAAACCAACTTCACTCATCCATTTCGGGCAGCGTTTGATATTTCCAGCTTCAAAGTTAATCGTTGCACCAATTGCCAAAAATATCTTGATTTTGTGTAAATACTTTCTATGTTTTGCAATCCACATTTCTTGTTTAGGAGCGCCCACTCCAATTGCTAAAACTGTTGCATTTGAACAATTTATTATGTCCAAAATTTTTTGACATTCTTTCTCATCTTTCTCAAATCCAAAAGGAGGTGAGTAACTATCAACGATAATTTCTCTACCTATTTTGGAATTAATATTTTTTCGCGCAATTTCAGCAATTCCGGCTGCGGCTCCAAGTATAAAAATTTTTATACTTTCATCGTTTTTGTAATAAGTATAAAACGCTGGAAACAAATCGGAACCTGAAATTTTTTCTTTTATCGGTGTTCCCAAAAAATGAGATACATACATCAATATTCTACTATCACAAACTCTGTATTCTGCTTCTTGATAAACTCCATAAAAATCGCGGTCTCTTTGCAATTTCATCAAATGGTCTACGTTAGGTGTCACTACCAGACCACCATCTCGCAGATTGTTTAATAGGTCGCTCATCGCGACGTTATGAATGTTTACGTTGAGTAACTTCACCTGTGCCATCACCTGTATCCAAATAATGATACTACGTTTAAAATCAAATACTTCTTAACAACTAGCCAGGTCTATTAAATAATCAGGGAAACACAAATAACATTATCAAAGAAGCGCAAATCAGATGCGGCTCTCACGAGGTTGGAGTCAGAGCATTTACAGGACTGCTTGTATAATATTAATCAACGAACAGCTTGAGTATAGATGCTCTTCTCTAGGACAGCAGAGGCTAAAATATTCTAAATAGTTAGCTTTAAGCAAAAAACTTGATCAGCGGAAAGCAATTCAATCAGTTAAATTTTATACAAAATACGATGATTTTTACTGAATTCTTCGTTTTTTTGTGGACAAACTTTAATATAACTTCAATTGTAATTATTTAAACAAATTACTGTAAAGTTAATGTATAGAAGTAATTATATTTAGTAAAGAAATTGTAAAGTTACCGTAAAAACCCGGAAACAACGGCGGTGTTTATGAATGTAAAAGCTTGTTTTTCTGGTTTTTGAGAATATTTGAGTTTTTACTTCAGTCAAATCCACATCAGTATGCTACTAGTTAAATTAAATGAGCATCAATTTGTAGTTAATTATGCTTATGGTGCAAGATGTCAGGAACCAACAGTATCCTGACAAAAAGATCAATTTCACAACAATCATAGAAGTCGGAAAACTTGTCTTCTATGACACATATTTATCTGAAAAACCCGACGAATCACATCACCCTTTTAAGGATTACTTTTGAACCACTTTGTAATACCATCAGCAAGAGTTCGTGCTAACTTTTCCTGTTGTTTGGAATTTGTCACCCATTCAAATTCCTCTGGATTACTCATAAAACCCAATTCCAAAAGTAGTGATGGTGCTGCTTCTGGACGAGTCAACGCTAAGTTATTCCAAAATACACCATAAGAAGGTCTATCTAACTTATCAACTAAATAGTTATGTAGATATATCGCCAAACTATGAGCTTGGGGATGATACCAAAACATTCCTACACCCTTGGTCTTTTCGGCATCCCCATAATCGGGGAGAGCATTATAATGAACCGATAATGCTAAAGTGGGTTCTTCTTTGGCAATGATCAGTTGTCGTTGATCTAATGATACAAATTTATCATCTTCCCGCGTCATTACTACCGTTGCACCTCGTTTGAGCAACTCTTCACGCAGCAAGTTAGATACAGTTAAGTTTACATCTTTTTCTGGTAAGCCCGTTGGTCCAACAGCTCCCGATTCTTCACCACCATGTCCAGGATCTAATAAAATCTTGATTCCCGATAAAGGTTTGCGTCTACTGCGAGCTAATTCGGGAGGATGACGTAATTTTAACTTTAAAGTAGTACCTTCATATCCGAGTTTATATCCCCACTGTTGATTTTTCTTCAAATTAAAAATATATTGCACCGCACCGGAATTTATTCCTGGAGAGGGAGGTATTTGTTGCCAATCTATGCGTGATATAAACGGATTGTCATTAAATGGAATGGTGTCGGTTTGAGCAATAGTATTATGCAGCGTTAAGGTAAATTTATCCGAATCCTGTTTGACACTTACAGGAACAGGAGTTTGCAAGGGAAAACTGACCAAAGTTTCGGTTTGAGATTGACTAGAAGCAACGCTGCGAATAATTGTATTGGGGATAATCGCATTCGGTAAAGTCACAGTTTCCCCGCTCTTAATCCAACCACCATATTCCAAACGCAGCCATTCACCAGTTTTACCAGTTACAGCCGAACGGGTACCCTTTGGTAATGGGGTTAGTCTAGAATGATTAGTAGAAGGGCCAGTACGAGCTACACCAAACTCAGCATTTACTTCTACAACTGGCAAATTTGCTTTTTGTAGAATACTGATCTTTCCAGGGGCTTCTTGAGTTATTGTTTGACCGTTGAGTGTTAATTGATATGCTGGTGAAGCAAATTCAGCAGCAGATTCGATTGTGGTGCAGCCAGAATATTCGCTCTTTATAACTTTTTGGGGTTGATTCGTTCCTGTTAAAGCCGCTAAGTTACTGGGTAACTGTGCCTGTGGTGGTTGAAGTAAAAGAGGAAATTGTTTATTTTCAGCCAATTTTACAGATACTGTAGCGCTTGGAGGTGCGATCGCGCTAAAACATATAAGTTCTCCTGGAAGTCTAGCAATATCAACCTGTGGAATTAATGAATCTTTGGCAAACGCTAATCCTTGAGGTAACTCAAGTTGATCGTTAAGTCTAGTTACTTTAATTTGAATTTCTTGGGATAAATGGCGAATTGTAAACAAGTTCTCCCCTACTTGTAAAGGGAAACTAGGTGCAAAATGACCGGATTGAGAACGATTAATTGGTTTGCCATTTATCAAAACTTGTCCGGTTGGTGGAGCCGTACCAATGAAAAAGATTTTATCCGAAGTTGTTTTGTGGTTTGTCGGGGGATAAACCACTTTCAGGGATTGTTGTTGTGCCGAAGCTAAGTCGGGAGTCGCGATAGAAGCTAGTAGTACTAATCCTAACAGTGGTTTCACGTCGATATTACACAAAATTCTCAACATCTGCTGTGGCACAATGACGGGATGTAATTTTTAGAAGTTGCTTGAAACTTAAAAATCCTATGACGAAATTCGTATTTGTTACTGGTGGCGTAGTTTCCAGTATCGGTAAAGGAATTGTAGCAGCAAGTTTAGGCCGTTTGCTAAAATCCCGCGATTATTCAGTATCGATACTCAAACTCGACCCATATATTAATGTTGATCCAGGAACCATGAGTCCGTTTCAACATGGTGAAGTTTTCGTCACCCAAGATGGTGCTGAAACCGATTTGGATTTGGGACATTATGAACGCTTCACGGACACTTCTATGTCCCGTCTCAACAGCGTTACCACTGGTTCTATTTACCAATCTGTAATCAACCGAGAACGGCGCGGTGACTATAACGGTGGTACTGTACAGGTAATTCCCCACATTACCAACGAAATCAAAGAACGAATTACTCGCGTCGCCCAAAATACTAACCCTGATGTTGTAATTACTGAGATTGGTGGAACGGTAGGCGATATTGAATCCCTACCGTTTTAGAAGCAATTCGTCAGTTTCGCAAGGAAGTAGGACGAGAAAACGTGCTGTATATGCACGTAACTTTGATACCGTGGATTGCTTCCGCTGGGGAATTGAAAACCAAACCAACTCAGCATTCGGTGAAAGAACTGAGGTCTATTGGAATTCAACCAGATATACTAGTTTGCCGATGCGACCGTCAACTACCAGAAGGAATAAAAGAAAAATTATCGGCATTTTGTGACGTACCAGTAGAATGCGTCATTCCTTGTATCGACGCGAAAAGTATTTACGAAGTACCTTTGATTTTAGAACAAGAAGGATTGGCAATCCAAACCCTTTCCTTGCTTCAGATGAAGCAACAACCACCAGAATTACAGCAATGGCAGACCTTAGTCAAGCGGATGTACAACCCCCAGCATCGCGTAGAAGTCGCCATAGTTGGTAAATACGTCCAGTTGAGCGATGCTTATATTTCAGTAGTCGAAGCATTGCGTCACGCTGCGATCGCAACTCGTGGAGAATTACATATACGCTGGATAAATTCGGAAGAATTGGAAACCGAACCACCAGAGATGCATTTGCAGGGAGTGGATGCAATAGTCGTACCGGGAGGATTTGGTTCTCGCGGTATTGATGGTAAAATAGCCGCCATTAAATATGCTAGAGAACGGCAAATACCATTTTTAGGTTTGTGTTTGGGAATGCAGTGCTGTGTAATTGAATGGGCAAGAAACGTCGCCAAACTTAAAGATGCTCAAAGTGCCGAATTCGACGAAAATTGCCTGAATCCAGTAATTAACCTGCTGCCAGAACAACAGGATGTAGTTGATTTAGGCGGTACAATGCGCTTGGGTGTATATCCCTGTCATATCGTCCCCAATACCCTAGCCTTTAAATTATACCTCGAAGAAAAAACCCTGGAAAGACACCGCCATCGTTACGAATTTAATAACGCTTACCGAAGCTTATTTTTGGAGTCCGGTTATTTAATTGGTGGAACTTCTCCCGATGGAAGATTAGTAGAAATAGTCGAACTACCCGAACATCCCTTCTTTATTGCTTGTCAATTTCATCCAGAATTTTTATCACGTCCTAACACACCACATCCTTTATTTAAAGGTTTAGTACAAGCAGCTATTACCCGTTCTCGAAAACTCGATGGATTAACAGCACCCGTTCAAGTGTCTTAGAATTTCCAGAGTATTTACTCACAACGAGAAGCCGGTAAAGGCTTTATACTCTGAATACTAAGTATTGCATTAATCATGTTTCGTCCAAATTAAAGGAAAATTTAAGGAGAAGTTGTGACGTATTGGGTAAAAATCTACTACGAAAAAAAAGAATATGTAGTTGATTTTAAGCGCGTTACAGCTTTCTGCTGCGAACCAAACGGTCGGGTGACATTTTGGTTGCCAAATAGTGCCATACCGATCGTGATTATCCCCCACAACAACCAAGAAGATTACCAAAAAATTCTGGAATACATCGAACGTGTCAACAACTCGGAATCAGAAGGTGCGTACTGGGTAAAAATCTCTTACGAAAGGAATGAATACGTTATCAACCTCAAATGTATTTCATCTTTCTGTCACGAACCAAACGGTAGAATCACCTTTTGGCTACCCGACAGCAGCATACCCGTAATTATCAACCCCGCAAGTAATCGCGAATCTTATGAAAAAGTCTTGCACTACATTCAACAAACAACGGGATATTCTTTGTCTAAGAGTCGTTGATTGTTGGTTGTTAGTGGTTAGTTGATAGTTGTTGGTTGTTAGTTGATGGTTGTTGGTTGTTAGTTGCTAGTTGTTTATCCACTGTCAACTGTCAACTGTCCACTGTCAACTGTCAACTATTTTTCAAAAGCCAATTTCGCAGCACCTAACATCCCCGCAGCGTTACCCAATTCCGCTCTGATGATTTGCAAATTAACGCGGGATGTGGGCATTACTCGCCGCTCAATTTCTGCTTTCATTGATGGTAAGAAAAACTCAAAACTCGCACTAACTCCACCCCCAATTACAACTGCTTCAGGAGTTAGTACGTAGATCAAACTTGTAATTCCAATTCCTAAATCCTTACCATATTCTTGCCAAAATGTCAATGCTTGAGCATCTCCTTTTTCAGCTAAAGCACCTAATTCCGCTGGTTCTTTACCAGTGCGACGACGAATGGCAATTATCGAGGTATGCTGCTCCAAAGAACCTTGATTGCCGCTTTTACACTGGGGACCATCGGGAATTAAACCAATTAAACCCAACTCTCCAGCGGCTCCGAAACTTCCCGTAAACAACTTACCATCAAGAAAAATTGCTCCACCGACACCAGTTCCTAAAGTTAACAAAATAAAATTTTCATAAAACCGACCCCCACCCAACCAAGCTTCTCCCAAACCTGCACAATTAGCATCATTATCAATAATTGTGGGTTTACCAATTTTCACTTCCAAAATATCCGCCAAAAAAACATTCCGCCATTGAGGAAGATTGATGGCAATTTTGGCAATACGTCCAGTAGCATCCGCAGGACCAGGAGTTCCCACACCAATCGCCACAGCCTTTCCTTCTGGGTCAATTTTGGCTACTGCATCAACAATAGCTTCCACCACCGCCAACGGTGTAGCCGGTTGGGGAGTATGCACAGTTAGTGATTTTAAACAAGAACCATCGGACGTAAATCGTCCTAATTTGATTGCCGTCCCTCCCAAATCAATACCAATTACTTGAGTTAGCACTTTTTCAATTATCAATTATCGACTTTTACTCGCAAGGTACGGACGAACAATTAAAGAATAATTAAACAATAATTAAATAAATATCAAAATAGTTTTTCAACAGGCAAAACACCTGTTATGCATCTTCAATCAGCAACTGAAAAAGATTTTATAAAAGCTTGAAAATCTTTCTCAGCTTTGTGATAAGCAGCTTGTTTTTGATTCAATACACTTTGAGGAATAGCCTTATCTTCATAAAGCTTCTGAGCTAGTTGATATCCCAATTTATTAATTTGATAATCCTGCTTTCTCAACGTTCCTTCCACAGAACTAACCCAATTAGTAAATCCTAAATTTTGAGTATCCCAATCAGTATTTCCGACTTCAGATAAAGTTTTATTATCTAAAACAGATTTACTTTTTTCAGTTAAAACACGGAAACTATTTAAAGCTTTGTCAATCTGGTTTAACCGTTCGAGCGAATTATCAAAAGAAAACCTTTCCTGCAAAGTATCTTTAATTGGTTCATCGGGATGAACTGTTAGCAAACGCAAATCAGCCATTTTAGTCGAATCAAAACTATGTTGCGCCCGCAAAGCAGTTACAGGTGTGCCCTGTAAAATCCCAGATATCGCAACAAAACAACATAAAACCACCAGCAGCAGCAGCAATCAACGAAATTTTATCTTTTACCATAATCTCAATAGTAAGATGGGGGGACAAGGGATGGG
>JAAUSO010000136.1 GCA_012033205.1 Richelia sp. SL_2_1
AGGAAAATTGTAGGTTGGGTTGAGGCTCTGCGAAACCCAACAAACCCGCCTTGTAGGTTGGGTTGTGCCTCCGGCACACCTAGCGGTGAACGTTCCTCAACCCAACCTACATATATCAAGGTTTTTGACTTTAACTGAACCGTATTGATTTATATTGTCAAAATCTCTTGATTTCAACGCCAAATAAAAAGACGTAGCACTACTACGTCTCTACATTGGTTTAATTAAGAATAAAAATTTGCATAATTCCTAATCAATTTCGTTAAAAAGATGCTCTTCTAAGAATGGTTGAAATTCGCGGAACTCTTCTGGTGAAAGCAACTGCGGCTTTCCATCTGAAGTTATGCGAGCAAAAAATAGCAATGGATCTAATGGTGTATAAATTGCGTATTCTTGTTCTTCGTAATAAAAACTTGCGAGTAACTGTAACTGTTCTGGTTCTAAATCTGTTCCTTCGTCTTCAATTTCTAAGGTAAAAATATCTGACTCTTCAATAGGAGGTAATTCACCGGAAGCTGTTAAAGCATAGGCTGTGTTTTTTAACACTAAATTTTGCTCAGATAAAACAGCTTGGGCAGTACTAAAAATTCTTTCGATTGTAGCATCATCTTCTACAAGAACGGCTTCTTCTGTCTCACCATCGGTTTCCCAAGCAAAAATTTCTACAGGTGAGTCAACAGGAAGCAATAAAAAGTACTCTTGCTCATCTACTTCAAGTGAATGTTCAACATAACATTCAAGTGATCTTCCAGCTTCATCAGTCAAGGAGATGGAACTTTGATTGGAACGCTCGTTGTCTTCAGGAAATGGAGATGGATACATAGCCGAGTAAAAGCACAAAAATTAATATCAGCTTGAAAATAGATTACTCTATCATTCAGCAAGAATTCTTAACGACAAATGGCTGACGATAGAACAATGCTGACTCTTATTCTCAGAATATCATGACAAAAGCTATCAAAATTAACCGTTTATTTTAAGGGGTTTTTTCTCTATGGGATTTTTGTTGCTGTCTTCTGATATCCAACCATTGTTGCAGAATTAAGGC
Organism: Richelia sp. SL_2_1; assembly: GCA_012033205.1. Taxonomy (GTDB): domain Bacteria; phylum Cyanobacteriota; class Cyanobacteriia; order Cyanobacteriales; family Nostocaceae; genus Rivularia. Next base: position 1,049 of record JAAUSO010000136.1, read on the forward strand.
TGCGGCAAATCTATCAATTAATCCTTTATTACGAGAAGGAGAAATTTTTTGGGCAATCATCATTTGTTCCGCTTGATACGAGGTTAAACGCTCGTCTACGTATTCTACTGGTAATTGCAAAATTGTTGTTAATCTTTTGGTAAATTTCTGGACATGACGTGCTTGGAAACCCAAGGAACCATCCATCGAATAGGGTAGCCCAACTACCAAAATCTCCACATCTCTTTCTTGGATTATTTGCTTGATTTGCTCGACATCCTGCTGGAAACTGGTACGGTGTAATGTAGTAATTCCACTGGCAATCAAACCAGTGCGATCGCAACCTGCTATCCCGATGCGTTTATGACCAACATCTAATCCTAAAGCGGATACATAAGAAGTTGCTTTTGTGCTGTTTGGGGCTTCTCTTCCCTCTGACTCCACCACATTACTACTCCTCCTGAGTATCTGTTGAAGGCGTTGAGGAAGATCCTTCTACGTTACCTTTTTTGTAAGGTAAAACAATGCCATCTGGGATAGATTTTTTTAATTTGGCTCTATCTAGAATTTGCTGGATTTTTTCTTGCTTCCACAACATTCCCCCTGGTATGGGTTTGCGTGCTGGTTGCAATCCTTGCAGCATTTCCGGTAACTGAATGCCTTCTAAGGAAACAAATTTCGATTCCCTTACTTTGTGCCATACGGAGCGAGACATGATTAATGTGTGTTCTATGCGACTTGCTCCGATTTGCTCTAAATATTCTTCTCCTTCCGGCTGATAATCTGCGGAAGCGACTTTCAGCGAAGCAGTAGGAAAATCTTGGGTAATGCGAGCCATCTGAGATAGTAGCTCTGGATACAGCCAAGTATATGCTGGATGAACGGTTAAGGTGGCAATATGGAATGTTCGTCCTTTACGATCAATTTTCAGTTGAAAATAGCCAATCGCTGCCTTTCTTTGGGGTTCAAATACGTAACCGCTAACTACTTCTGATTTTGTTAACCACTGTTTGAGTGCATCAGCTAAAGCACCGAATAAGCCAGTTTTAAAGTCATGGGTTTGACGATCAAATACTTGACGCACCAAAGGCGGCATTGATGCAGTATCAAGTTGATACAATAACTGAGCATCTGCATTGCTCACAGGCAGCAAATTGGGTAAATCTGGTTCCGCTTGTGCCAACAACGCTAATAATTCTGGTTCAATTTGCCAATATGTCATTTCAGCCAAACGCTGAAACCCGTTTTGACGATATAGAGCTAGAGCTTCTTTATCATTGATATTTGCTTCCAAAATCCAGGTACGAGCTTCTAATATCGACTCAAAACAGTAGCGCAACAGTTGAGAGCCGATAGTTTGCTTGTTGAGAGTTTTCTCTAACATTACTCGGTCTACGCGCCAAGTACTACGTGTTTTATTAAATGGTGATACTTGGATAATCCCTAACATAGTACGTCCCTGTTCTGCTACATAAGCGCAAAGACGATGTTGTAAAGGATTGGGAAACCAACTGAGAAACTTTAGCAATCCAAAATTACGACCTAGTTTTTGCGATTCCTGAGTCGCAAAGTGTTCTTCATTCGGGTTTTGGGCTGCGAATGACTCTTGGGAGAGACGCTCGATATCATCCAAGTCCCGATATTGAACTGGTCGAATAACTATATTAATATTCTGAGAAAGTAATGATCTCATTTTCATCTTTGTCCGCGATTAAGCCTTAATTAAATATAAATAATCTGAGTATCAGGTAAGTGCTGCAATTATATTAACGACTTTAAGCCATTAGCCGTTGCGTCAAAAGAGTGATTTTGATAAATTTTACGATTAAAAGCAGTCCCTAGAGAGAATAACACGTAAATGTTCTCCCTACTGAACTGCTTTTATTGTATTTTAATTTAGTTAAGTTTTGTATAACTTGGTATAAGTTTAAATTGCTTGCCGAGATTGGCGAGAAACCAGCTTTTCAAAATCAACTTGGGTTTGATGAAGTAATTCACCCCGGCTGTCTTTTGATGTTTGCTTTAGGCTTGGAACCAGGTTACGAGCTTGGCATACCATATGGAACTGTAAATGAGCCACATATTCGCTAAACTCTTCATTTACTGGATTATTTCCCCTGCGGGTATTTGATTCCGTTGCCACAATATTCTCCTCTTGAATGGCGATGCCTTTAGAGCATATCAGAACTTAGTATTTTATTTGCTCGAAGATATTTATTTTGCAATGAACTTTAACGGTTTACAGAAAAATTATGGAGAAATGTAAATATTAATCAACTTTTGTTAGGTAGAAAAATTTATCGTGCCTCGACAAGGGAGTAGTGAATATAATTCGTAATTCGTAATATCTCCCTCCGGGAGATGCTACGCGAACGTAATTCGTAATTCGTGAGTAGAAAGTAGAAATAAGTCCTTGAGAGGGGTTGACATTTTGTTACACAGTAATATTAATTTGTACCTACCGACTTAACTGATAACTGATAACTGTCCACTCTCAACTGTCAACTACTGAGATATTTCCTTTAAAGCTTCGGGGAGATTTACAGCTTTGTCCAAACCGTGAGCATTTTCCCATGGGACATTTTCACTCCACTTCACGTCTTGCAAATTCGCTGCACTCAAGTCAGCACCGTTTAAATTTGCTTGGTTAAGAGTTACTCCACTCAAATCGGCTTTTCTAAGAATTCCTTGACTTAAATTGACATTGCTCAGGTCTGCACCTACAATAATCGCTTGCTGTAAATTTGCACCTTCAAGGTTTGCACCGTTGAGTTTGGCATAACTAAGGTCTGCTGCAATTAAAATAGCTTCTTTAAGGTTGGTACTAAATAAAATACAATCGCTCAGATTTGTACCTTTAAGAGTAGAATTCCTCAAGTTAGCACCACTCAGGTCGGCACGACACAAATCAGCATAACTGATTTCTGCGCCAATCAAGTTGCTCTCGCTCAAATTTGCGCCGAAGAGTATGGCATTTTTGAGGTTAGCGCCGCTTAGTATCGCATCTCGAAGATTTGCACTGGTTAAGTTGGCGTTACTCAAATTTGCACCGTTCAAATTCGCACCGCTCAAATTGCCGTTACTCAAATCCGCACCACTCAAATCCACACCGCTCAAATCCGCACCACTGAAGTTACAGTGAGTTAAATCGCTACCAATTAAATTCCCTTCTCTGAGATTTGCACCGCTTAAATTAGCATCACTAAGATCAGCATTACTTAGATTGACTTTTGTTGCTTGTAAACCAGTCAAATTAGCATTACCTAAATAAGCTCCCATCAGATTCGCACTGCTAAAATTGACTCCTGTAAGATTGGCATCTCCTAAGTAAACACCATTCAGTTGAGCATCATCGAGAAATGCACCTACTACGTTACTAAAATTACCAATTTCAATCGAATCGCTGTAATTAATTACTCGCAACAGCTTAGATGTAAAAAAGTTGCTATTATCTGGCTTTGCTGAGGGGTAAAAACTAATTTCTGTTTGCAGATGATGATTTTGCGATCGCAATCTTTTATGTATTTCCAAAAGCAAAATCATTACATTTAGTCCAGTATTTATATCTACTTGTCGCAGCCCAATCATCACATTTTGTGCTTGTAACTGCAACATTTGCTTTTGAGGTAAGTTATCAGAGGGTGCAGCATCAATAAATTCACCATTACACCAACGACAATAAAAATCTTCTAATCTTTTAAATAGAATTACCGGGTTTGTATTTTCACTATCAATAAATCGGAGAATTACTGCTGCGACAATTTCTGGTTTTAATGTAATTTTACTAAACATTGCATAAATTTCTTCCCAAAACTGTCGCTGGTCTAAACTGCTTGTTTGCCCCCAAGTCGTTAAACTTCCTTGCAGTTTCTCCTCAGAAGTTAATTCACCAAAATCTTTTTTCGCAACTTCAACTTTTTCTTGTTGTTGGCGATCGCTATTCACTGCAATCAAAATTTTTGTGGTTTCTCCCGATGCTCTATACCGTAACTCTTCTAACCACGATTTTCTCACACAAGTCCTCAAAAGCTGTTTCAGAAGTTCTATCTGCACCATTTGTATGTTTTTACACTATATTATGAATATTGTTAAACAAGCTTAACTGAAAATTTTCTTTGTCTCACTAGGCTTTTTAGCCACAGGTATATAGTATTATTTACTACTATTAAATAAGTTATTGTTGGGTATAATGACGGTTATCGCTGTGCAACAATGGGTAAGTCCTCCTATTTTGACTAAAATCTCGATTTAAATCTTTTTTGGTGTTTAAAAAGCACAATTGCCGATATTTGATTGTTATCCTATTTTCCCAGTATATTTTCTGCTAAGTTTTGATGATGATAGGTATTACTTGCAACTGTTGCAATTGTTAGGAAGAATACTACAGCAAAAAGGGACAAAAAAGTCAAAAATGTCATATTAACCTGACTTAAAAAGTTTTCTGCTTGATATTAGACATATAGTACAAAAATTATCGTCTTTTTAGCCATTTTGAATGGTAGTGTTATTTTCGCCGATGTTTAGGAGCGATTTTTGAAGTTATGAGGATCAAATTAGCAGAAAAAGGCTCCCATAAGTTAAGGGACTTAAGAATTGTAAATCAATTGGGTATGATAACCTGGAGATGATTGGGATGAGAAAGAAGAGCATTTATGATTATATAAATATAATTCTGTTGCAGGGTTTATATTTAGCAATAGCCACTTTTGGAATTAAATCGCTGGTGGCAACCGCTGAACAAACCACAGCGCGATCACGATTTGCAAACGAAAATATTTTGAATAATCAATCGAATCGCCATCAAACAATAGAAAAATTGAATCATGCTTCTAAGGTAAACAAAGTTAATCAAAAGTATCCAGAAAAACTACCATTAGGCAAAGTATGGGTAGTGAGTGAGGAAAAAGAAGTTGAGCCAAAATCATTTAATTGGGTAGTTAATGACACCAAAAAGGCAGCGCAACAGCCTTTTTTAGAATTGGATAAACAACAGAATAAACAGGAAACTAAGCCATCTACAACTGCTAAACCAGCCGCAAAAGATAGTTTGAAAAATTTTGATACTGTAATTAAAGATACTGATATTTCCAAAGGTTTATTTACTATTTACAGAGATAAAGAAAAAAATAAAATATATTTAGAAGTTCAGCCAACCCAGCTGAATAAAAATTATTTAGCAACAGCAACTTTAGAATCGGGTATTGGTGAAGCCGGAATTTACAGCGGGATGCCTTTACAGGATTTTCTATTTTACTTTGAACGGGTAAATAATAATTTAAACTTTGTAGTTCGTAATGTGAACTTCCGTACTCAGGAAGGAGATCCCCAATCACGTTCTTTAGCAAGGTCTTTTAGCGATTCTGTACTTTATCGAGTTAAAATTCAAAGTATTCATCCCCAACGTAAAAGTATATTAATCGATTTAGGGGATTTACTACTTGCGGATTTAGCTGGATTATCTGGGAGTTTGGGAGTTCCGGGAACCCAAGATGAATCTTATTTTGGTAGTGCCAAAGTTTTCCGGAAATATGGAAATTCAGTCAATTTTGAACTTTTCCGGTGGTAGTAGTAAGACAAAAAACCCTAGATTTAGAACTTTGGCTGATAAACGTGGTTTTACCTTAAAGCTGCATTACAGTCTTTCTCAACTACCGGATAATAATTATCGTCCCCGTTTAGCCGATGAAAGGGTGGGTTATTTTATTACAGCTTACCAAGATTTATCGAGTAAAGACCCCAGAGATTCTTTTGTACGTTATGTAAATCGCTGGAATTTAGCAAAAAAGTATCCCAATGCGACTATTTCCGAACCGAAGCAACCGATTGTTTATTGGATAGATAACGCTACACCCTATGAATATCGGGAAGCAATTAAAGAAGGGGTTTTAATGTGGAATCGAGCCTTTGAAACGGCTGGGTTTAAAAATGCCATAGAAGTTAAGCAAATGCCCGACAGTGCTACTTGGGACCCCTCAGACATCCGTTATAATACCATTCGTTGGATTAATACCGTAGATGGATATTTTGCTATGGGACCATCTCGTGTTAATCCTTTAACTGGAGAAATTTTAGATGCAGATATTTTGATTGATGCTAGTTTAGTTACTTCTCTTAAGAAAGATTATCAGCAAATTGTTCAACCGACGCAATCTGAAAATCGGACTTCTTTATCAGCAATGATGCAGAATCGTCTGTTATGTAAAAATAGTTTGAATGTAGAAGATAGCGATTCCCAACAGCTTGGGGAAATCGAGGGATTTGTAGAGCGTTTATCGCAATTAGCGGGTAAATACGACCTTTGTTATGGAATAGAAGCTACAAACCAATTTGGTTATGGGAAATTAGCACTTTCGCTGCTCAGAGACTTACCACCGACGAGTCAGCAAACTAAAGATTATATTCATCAATATTTACGTCTAATTGTTGCTCACGAAGTTGGTCATACTTTGGGGTTGAGACATAATTTTCGGGGTAGTACAATGTTATCTCCCAAAGAAATGAACGACAGGAGTATTACTAGTATTAGGGGTCAAGTTTCTTCAGTCATGGACTATATTCCTCCTAATATTGCTCCTGAAGGTGTTAAGCAGGGTGATTATTTTCCTAGTATTATTGGTCCTTATGATGCATGGGCAATTAAATATGGTTATGCTGAGTTTAAAGCTACATCTACCACTGCTGAAAAGCCATTTTTAGACAAAATCGCCGCAGAATCTGATAAACCAGAGTATAGTTATTCCACAGACGAAGATGTTTACGATTTAGATCCGACTGCCGATGCATGGGATAATAGTTCTAATGTGTTGCTTTATTCTAAGTGGCAGATGGATAATGCTCGCCAAATGTGGGATAGAATAAATAAGCGTTATCCCTTGGAGGGAGAAAGTTACAGCGATGTACGCGACCGTTTTGGTGCAGTATTAAGTAACTATTTTCAACAAATTTATTATACTTCAAAATACATCGGTGGTCAGTCATTCTACCGAGTTTACGCCAGTAAAGAGCAAAATCGACTACCATTTGAACCCGTAGCGCTGGAAAAACAACGGCAAGCTTTAGAAGTTTTAGAGAATTATATTTTCGCCGCAGATGCTTTCAACTTCTCCCCAGAACTTTTGAATAAATTAGCACCATCTCGCTGGAGACATTGGGGAAGTAATCCTCAAGTTGGTCGTTTGGATTATCCCATCCACGACCTGGTATTATTTATGCAGAACATGGTTTTATCTGATTTACTTTCTAGCGATCGGCTTTCTCGTCTCAAAGATATTGAGTTGAAGAGTGAAAAAGGAGAAGCTCTGAGTTTACCTGAGTTATTTAATACACTTCAAGATAGCATTTGGACGGAAGTATTGAAATCTAAAGAAAAAGACTTGGAAATTTCCAGTTTACGTCGGGGTTTACAGCGGAAATATTTAGATATTTTGACTAACATGGTGTTGCGAAAAGTTAGTGCTCCTGACGATGCACGTACTTTAGCATGGTACAAACTACGTCAATTAGGGGAGAAGTTAGAAGAAGTTGATTCCAAAGATGAATATACCAAAGCGCATTTATTAGAAACACGTCAAAGAATTAATAAAGTTTTAGATGCTCCTTTACAAACTAATTAAATCAATGGGAGGGAATAGGGAATAGGGAGTAGGGAGTAGGGAATAGGGAGTAGGGAGTAGGGAATAGGGAATAGGGAATAGTTTTATTCTGCAAGATGCTGTATTTCAGAAAAAACCCGACTTATTCATAGGTAGTATCTTTGTATCAACTTTTCAATGCTCTAACAAAACGTTGTAAACCTTTAAATATATTCTTACTTCCAGCTACAGTTTCACCTTCACCTTGTGGTTGTCCGTTGGATATAATCGCATCCAATTCATCACCATTCGGTTTTTTGGGTAATTCAGCAACTTTTTGATAATCACCATCTTTTTCTACCCAAACTTCCCACAAACCAGGATAACAACGAAATACCGCAGCTTCTTCAAATATGGGACGTAGATAATAACAAGATTCAATCGTATTAATAAAACGTTGGCGAGTTTGTCTTGCTGTATAACCAATACCGACAATACTCGCATCTTCCAAACGAGGAGCAAATATGACAAAAGGACGATTTTCGCCGATATATTCGCATATTTTTTCTAACTGCGGTACTTCCACCGAAGTAGGTTGAACAAACAAGAAAATTTCATCTTCTGGTTGAACTTTTGACTGTAAGGAAGCCATTCTACCAGTACCAATATCTAAAAGTTGAAAAGGTACCTGATTCCAATCACGACGAGCCAGAGCTGCACTACCAGCATCGGCAAATAAAATTTTTAATTTATCACCATATTCTGCAAAAGCTGGTAAAAATTGTTCTGCGACTGGTAATGCCTTTAATTCCGGAAACAGTAACTCAACTTGTAGACGAGTATAACCATCTGCAAGAGCGGCTTGAGTTGCTTCACGAGCTTGAACAATTGCGTCTTCTAATGTTTTTGGAAGTTGCATTTTAAAAGTTAGTTGACAGTTGACTTGGGACAGTTGACAGTTAATGATTGTTGGTGGTTAGTTGTTGGTTGATAGTTGATAGTTGTTGGTTGATGGTTGTTAGTTGTTGCCTTTAACCTATAACCTTTAACCTATAACCTATAACCTTTGACCTATAACCTTTAACCTTTAACCAAAATGGGACTTTCAAGACGACTCATGACTTGCTGTAATACCATTGCTACCCAGTCAACGTCTTTGATTGTGGTGTAACGTCCGAGGGTAATACGAATACCTCCCATTGCTGCACCTCTAGAATAGCCCATTGCACTTAATACGGGGCTAGGACTTAGTTTACCACTATGACAGGCTGAACCAGCACTGATACCGATTCCTGCTAAATTCAATTGACGCACAATGGTTTTACCGCTGAGTTTTTCTCCATCAGCATATTCCAAGCAAAAACTCGCATGGTGCGGTAAACGCTGCATCAAATCACCTGTAGGCATTAAACCCTTAACATCAGCTAACTGGGAAAAAAGGCGATCGCGCAATTCGATTAACCGGGGTGTTTCTATTGGTAATTCTTGGGCTGCTAATTCTGCTGCTATCCCAAATCCAGCAATTATCGGTACCGCTTGAGTACCGGAGCGCGATTGCATTTCTTGTCCCCCACCACTTAGTAATGGTACTAACTCGATTCCCGGACGAATGTATAATGCTCCAGCACCTTGAGGACCATATATTTTATGACTAGAAATACTAAGTAAATCTACAGGCAAATTCGGCAAATTTATGGGTAATCTTCCCGCTGCTTGTACCGCATCTGTATGAAACAAAACTCCAGCGCTGCGAGCAATTTTACCTAGTTCCTCAATTGGTTGTACGGTACCAACTTCACTTTGTCCGTAAATAATCGAAATTAAAACAGTATTATCTTGTAAAGCAGTTTGCAATTCGATTGGATTAACTCTACCTTTAGCATCAACACTCAAACGAGTAACTTCCCAACCCCAACTTTCGAGCAACTTCGCAGGCTCTGACACGGCAGAATGTTCAATGTTAGAAATAATGATATGTTGGGGTTTCGCATATGAGCGAGCAACTCCCATAATTGCTAAATTATTGGCTTCGGTACCCCCGGAAGTAAACACAATTGATTCGGCAGGAGCATTAATTAAACTAGCAACCTGCATTCTAGCTTGTTCTAAAATAGTCGCCGCTCGTTGTCCCCACTCATGTAAACTAGAAGGATTTCCCCATCCTTGAGTCAACACCATTTGCATCATCTCAATGGCTTCGAGACGAGTTGGGGTTGTAGCACTGTAATCTAAATAAATTTGCATAAAAATTCGGTTATGACATTGGAAAAAGCTGTTTTTTCAGCTTATATAGTTTTACAAGAGAATTTCTTGTAGATATCTTCTTTTTAAGCTAAATATAGGACTATTCCCTGTAAAGATTTTTTAAGGTTTGTAGTTGCGCTTCAGCGTTGCTGATACTCATCCATCATTCCTTGATAGCACAAGCTGCGGATTGCTCGTTGAAATCAATCTTAGAGTTAGAAATTATCTGCTTAATTTTGGGAAAGATAAATTTGTTGGCTTAGTATATATCTTTCTTTAGAATCCTGTGCAAATTTTATTTATCCATAAGCGTCTATATTCTTTATTTTTACTAATATTTTCTCTCACTGCTTGTCAAGCACCAAAATCTGATCATCAAACTTTAAAACCTCTGCCTCAAGATTCATTAATACAAGTTTATTTTAATCATTCTCAAAGTTCAGAGTATCAAGAGCCTTACCGTCAAAAAGTACGTGCAGGAGATAATTTAGAAAAAATAATTATTGATGCTATTTCTCAAGCAAATTCTACAATAGATGTCGCTGTACAAGAATTACGTTTACCTTTACTTGCTCAAGCATTAGTTAACAAACAACAAGCAGGAGTCAAAGTTAGAGTAATTATGGAAAATAATTATAGTCGTTCTTGGAGTGATTTTACGCCCCAGGAATTAGCAAAGTTAACACAAAGAGAACAACAGCGATATCAAGAATGGCATAAATTTGTCGATGCCGATGAAGACGGTAAATTATCACAACAGGAAATTAATCAGCGAGATGCTTTAAAAATATTACATCATACCAAAATACCTTTAATTGATGATACTGCTGATGGTTCAAAAGGTAGCAGTTTGATGCATCATAAATTTATCGTTATAGATAATCGTTTTGTAATTGTCAGTTCCGCCAATTTTACATTATCAGATATTCACGGCGATTACAGTAATGATGATAGTTTGGGTAATGCTAATAATCTATTAAAAATCGATAGTGTAGAACTAGCTGATATTTTTACCAAAGAATTTAACATCATGTGGGGTGATGGAGTTGCAGGAAAATTTGATAGTAAATTTGGATTACAAAAACCCCGACGAAATTTTCAGCAAGTAACTTTAGGAAACAGCAAAATTACAGTCACATTTTCTCCTACTTCTTCAACACAACCTTGGATTGAAAGTAGTAACGGGTTAATTGGTAAAACTTTAAATTCAGCAGCTAATTCTATCAATGCAGCCTTATTTGTCTTTTCAGCACAGCGTTTGAGCAATATTCTAGAAACACGTCATCAACAAAACGTGAAAATTATAACTTTATTAGAACCTGATTTCGCTTATCGTTTCTACAGCGAAAGTTTAGATATGATGGGTGTTGCTTTGAGCGATAAATGTAAATATGAACTCAATAACCAACCTTGGCAAAATCCTATTACATCTGTTGGTGTTCCTTTGTTAACGAGCGGTGATTTACTACATCATAAATACGCTGTTATCGATAAAATGACGGTAATTACAGGTTCTCATAATTGGACGGAAGCTGCAAATATTGGCAATGATGAAACTGTTTTAGTAATTGAAAATCCCCAAGTCGCTGCTCATTATATAAGAGAATTTGAAAGACTCTATACTAATGCTGAATTTGGTATCCCTCAAAGAATTGAGAAAAAGGTTAAACAGCAAGAAAAAGAATGTCCAGATATCAAAGCACCATCAACATTTGTAGAGAAAGAAATTACTAAAGTTAATCTGAATACAGCTACGGTGGAAGAATTAGTTACGCTTCCTGGGGTGGGGAAGAAATTAGCGCAGGGGATTATTCAAGCGCGTGAAGAAAAGCGTTTTGATTCTTGGGAAGATTTGGAAAGAGTGAAGGGGATTGGGGGTAAGATGCGGGTGAAGTTGGAGGAGAAGGTGAGTTTTTAAACGCAGAGGAGCGCGGAGGTAAGCGCGGAGGCTCGCAAAGATATTTATTATTGCCGTTGTGTGACGTTTGAATAAATTTTTTATGAGGTTACAATATTTGTAGCGTCACGCACCAATGATACTAAGTTTTTAGCTGAAACAGCTTTTATCCTCACATCTGTACTGTACTCAGTCAGTGTGAGATGAATGCGAGTGAGTTTTGTTGCTCCCGTATCGAATTGAATTTGAGCAAAGCGAAAACAGATTCAATACTACAGCGACAAAATGAACCAAATATTATTCTTCAGGACTTTGTTGATTCTCGATATATTTCCGCAACGTTGATACAGTCACGCCACCACAGCTTGCAATAAAATAAGACCCATTCCAAAAAGCATCTTTACTATAAAAGCTTTCCAAATGTTCAGTAAACTCTTGACGCAATTTCCTAGATGACACTGACTTTAAATTGTTAACCAGTTTGCTCAACTCTAAGTCAGGATGATATTGAAAAAGCAAATGTATATGGTTGTTCTCTCCATTGAACTCAACCAATTTACAATCCCATTTAACTAGTAGCTCTTCAAAAATAATATGTAGTCGCTCCAACATATCGTTTGTGATGGCTTTTCTTCTATATTTGGTGGTCAACACTAGATGCGCTTTCAAGTCACTAACAGACCTTCCTTTGGAAACAAAATCATTTTTCATAATATTTCTGGAAGGGTTTCATTAATTGGTGTATACTAAAATAGTAACACTGATTTGAGCGAAGGAGGTTAAAAATAAATGCGAATCTCGTACCAGTACAAAATCAAACCAAACAAAGAACAAGCCGAAAAAATTGATCAAACGCTCTTATTGTTGAGATATCAATATAATTATTTGCTTGCTCAAAGATTTGATTGGTATGAGATGAACTAAATTAAAGTCAGCACAACGCAAAGTAACTAGACGTAAAAAAGGTTCTAATCATCGTAAAAAAGCAATTAATAAACTAGGCAAGCAACATAAAAAAGTTGCAGATACTAGAAAAGATTTTCACTTTAAAACAGCTAAAACATTACTAGATAAATATGATGTGGTAGCTGTTGAAAAGTTGAATATCAAAGGACTCGCTAAAACGAAATTGGCTAAAAGTATTAATGATGCCGGATGGGGACAGTTCATATCTATACTTTCAAATAAAGCCGAAAATGCTGGTTTGAAAGTAATAGCTGTAAATCCAAACGGTACAAGCCAAGAATGTTCTAGTTGTGGTCACAAAGTTAAAAAGCCACTATCCCAGAGAATGCACAATTGTCCGGTATGCCATACCAACTTGTGTCGTGATTTGAATGCGGCTATAAACATAAAGAACCGTGGGGTACACGGTCTTAAAGCTCAATCAATGTCCTCATAGAGGAGTCGTTGAGTAGCCCACACTCTATCGGTACTCCGATGAGTGTGTGGAGCATATCACCAATCAAGTCTCTAAACGTTCCTTGTCTTTACGCTTTTGATCTTGAGGCACTAACTCGCGGAAATATTTGCTAATCCTGCTATATCCACTATCCGCAACCTGTTCATTTATGTAAGTATGCATCTTATCCGCTAGGGAAATATTAATATATTTCATCGTGATCGCAATTACTGAATTATTCCTTAATTCGCAAACACCTTAATTTTTGTAAAATACATTGACAATTTTATAGTTGTTTAGTATGTAATTATTTTTTACTAAATTAGCACAGCTACGTACTAACAGATTGTACATGATTTTTTTATTTTTTTTTAACAACCTTTTTTTACATCTATTAAAACAACGTAATTTCGTAAGTTTAATAAGAAATATTTTTATTAATAATGAGAAAAATTTAAATAGAGGTGAATTATGTTATTTTTTATTGCGAATTACGGAAATATCTGATGCTTAGATGTCAATTTTGTTGCAACAATTTAAGTGTTGAAAGTATTTTTAGTTACTAAATATATTTCAAGTAAGTAATTATATTGAGAAAAAATCGATATTTTATGAGTTGGAGCCGTATTAGTGGGTACCAAATGTTGTTCTTAAGGCTTAGCGATCGCAATCTTGCCGAAAATAATTAGCTGATTTGCCTATTAAAGGTACTTCAAGGCATGAAGACTTATAGCTGTGGGATTGTTTACTATTACAATTATGTAGATATTTTAAGTTGTCAGCGTTAGCTGTATTGTAAAAAAGTCAAAGGAAAGGAAAGGAATGGCATTTTATATTATGATTTTCAAAGAAAGAGAAGATTTAGAGAAAGCTATTTATAGTTTTGGTCTGAATGAAGAGAAACTTAGTTGTTTACAAATAAATAAGATAGATGGAAAGATTGAGGAAGTAAGACAAGTACCAGTTGAAAACCCATCTGCTTTTTTCAATCGGGCAGCAATAAAGATATATCGTCATTGGAAAAATGGTGAGCTTCCAGAAAAAACTATATGAGCATCGTAATTAAGGGAGCTTTTCAACTCCCATTACAACAAAGGTTACGACATATTAAAAGATATTCTGGTTAATTTTTAATTTTTTAATTCTTTCTGAATATGATATTAAAATCCTCTTAATCCGTTAGCTCAATCTATATTAAAAATAGATTCTTTCTATCGATGACGACTCAGAAGCTTATCGAAAGCTGGAGAAATATCTTTATACAAAACATATGAGAAAAAATTTTCTGAATATATATATATGACAAGCATCATCAAGAATAATTTCAATATCTTCACCTGTGTCATGATCTTTTTGAAAAAAGTGCATTCTTTCATGATCATCTGCTTTGTAGAATACTTCCGCATCACCTGTATCACTTGGTAAAAAGTTGCTACCCAAGCACCAACTGCACCAAGATAAATATCAACATTTCTGGTTAATGGCACAACATAGGCACAAATAATTACACTAATAGTACTCCCATTAGATTGCTGACCTATAAAATCGATGACCGAAAAATCTAGAATTTGTATCCTTGGTGGTGGCTTTGGTGGACTTTACACCGCTTTACGCCTAATTCAACTGGATTGGGGAGAATCCCAGAAACCGGAAATTGTCCTAGTTGATCACAACGATCGCTTTTTATTTTCTCCCCTTTTGTATGAATTACTTACCGGAGAAATGCAAAGTTGGGAAATAGCCCCTCCCTATGAAGAACTTTTAGAAAATACAGGTATTCGCTTTCATCAAGCAACGGTATCTGGTGTTGATGCTGACCAAAAACTAGTATATTTAGAAGATGGTGCGGATATTCCCTACGACCGTTTGGTATTAGCTATGGGTGGGGAAACACCTTTAGATATGGTAACGGGAGCCAATATATATGCTCATGCTTTCCGTACTCTGGCTGATGCTTACGCTTTAGAAGAAAAATTACGAATACTCGAAGAATCTGACAAAGAAAAGATTCGCGTTGCAATTGTTGGTGGTGGTTATAGCGGTGTGGAATTAGCTTGCAAATTAGCTGATAGACTTGGGGAAAGAGGACGTTTCCGATTAGTTGAAATGGCTAATGAAATTCTCCGCAATTCTCCAGAATTTAACCGCGAAGCTGCAAAAAAAGCTTTAGATGAGCGGGGTGTGTGGATTGATTTGGAAACAAAAGTAGAATCTATCACAAACGATGATATTTCTTTAGAATACAAAGGTGTTGTAGATTCGATTCCTGTAGATTTAGTAATTTGGACAGTAGGAACAAGAGTAACTCAAGCGGTACAAAATCTTCCCATTAAACATAACCAGCATGGAAAAATCGCCACCACACCAACTTTACAAGTAATAGATAATCCCGATATTTTTGCTTTAGGAGACTTAGCAGAAACATTTGACGCAGAAGGAAAACAAGTTCCGACAACTGCACAGGCTGCTTTTCAACAAGCTGATTATGTCGGTTGGAATATTTGGGCAAGTCTTACCAATCGTCCTTTACTTCCCTTCCGTTATCAACATTTGGGTGAACTTATGTCCCTGGGAGTAGATAACGCAACCCTTACAGGTTTAGGGATGAAAATGGAAGGAACATTTGGATATGTTATCCGTCGTCTTGCCTATCTTTACCGTCTCCCAACTCTAGAACATAAACTAAAAGTTGGTTTTAATTGGCTAACTCGTCCTATTATAGAAACACTCTCTTAAGCATAGGGAATAGGCAATAGGGAATAGGCAATAGGAAAGTTGGAGTGAATGAAAATCTAAATCCTGAACTTTCCCTAAAATTCATTAAAAAGTTTGTCTGGAAGACATAATCCAAAATCCAAAATCCAAAATCTAAAATGGTTAAAGGTGGATGAAACAACCGAAAGTCATTTTTGTAGATGCTGTAGGAACACTCTTCGGTATTAAAGGTAGTGTTGGCGAAGTTTACAGTCAAATTGCCAGAGAATTTGGCGTGGAAACCTCCCCGGCAACTTTGAATCAAACCTTTTTTCAAAGTTTTAAAGCTTCACCACCTCCAGTTTTTCCTGACGCACAAGAACAAGATATTCCACAACGCGAGTTTGTATGGTGGGAGCGGATTACTCGTACCACCTTTGAACAAGCTGGTGTTTTGCAAAAATTCGATGACTTTTCGGCTTTCTTTAGTGAAGTCTATATCCATTTTGGCACGGGTGAACCTTGGTTTGTTTATCCCGATGTCCAAAAAGCTTTAAATAACTGGCAAAAAAAGGAATCGAATTAGGCATATTATCCAACTTCGATTCGCGAATTTATTCTGTTTTACAATCTTTGCAACTTAGAGACTACTTTCGTTCCATTACCATTTCTACCCAAGCAGGTGCGGCTAAACCTAATCCCAAAATATTTGCGATCGCGCTCTCCAAACACAATTGTCTACCCGAAGCTGCATGGCATATTGGTGACAGCGTTAAGGAAGACTATGAAGGAGCTAAAACTGCTGGGCTAAGAGGTATTTGGCTAAATAGAAATCAGTGAACAGTTAAATCATTTGTAAAATAAATATTCTGTATGTTCTCAAGCTTCTTGTTAAATTACCTTTGTATGGGGAACCAATTGGCTGAAGCTTGCTTTAATTCTGTTAAATTATATTTCGATTTCCAACCACAGTTAAAACAGTGAAATCCAAATGTACGATTTGTGAGATATTCAAGATATTTAACTTTATTAGAACTGCAACAGGGACAAGTTCCCATGAGTATCAATGATTTTAATTCTTCTTGTTTCTCCTGTTGGTGTTCGGACATCTATCTATCCTTCTAAATTTCATTGTGGCACGTTTATTTCAAATAAAAAATTTGACTGAAAATCATTGTGTTGATTAACAGATTATTCTCAAAGTTATGATTGAAGTTGATTATTTTATTTATTTATTTATTTATTTATTTTATTTAAATTAAAAATTTTAATTAAAAATATCTCATCCATGAAGATAAACTGAAATATGGATTGTTGTCATCCTACTATTTCATGGTCTATTGACTATGCCCAAAATTCATTCTTTTACGTAGGTAAAATTTTTATTGATTGATAATTTATTGATTTATTTCGATGTTACCTACTGTAAA
>JAAUSO010000137.1 GCA_012033205.1 Richelia sp. SL_2_1
GTTATGAAGTTATTAACCTTTAACCTTTAACCTTTAACCTTTAACCTTTAACCTTTAACCTTTAACCTTTAACCTTTAACCTTTAACCTTTAACCTTTAACCTTATGGCTCCTTTACCAGATTACCGTCCCAAACAACTTTCTCTAGGTCCGTTGGAAAGGGAGATTTTAAATATTGTTTGGCAATTGCACAAGGTAACAGTTAAAAATGTACACGACCGCATTTTGGCTGACCCTAACCGCGAATTAGCTTATACTTCAGTTACTACTGTATTGCGACGGTTGACGCAAAAAGGTTGGCTCCAATGTAATAAACAAGGAAAAGCATTTTATTGGCAACCATTATTAACAAAGCAACAAGCAGAGGTGATTCAAGCTCACGAACAGTTACAGCAATTTCTCAAAGTGGGTAATCCTGATGTAATCGCTGCTTTTGCAGATAGTTTAAATGAAGCTGATTCTGCCAAAATACAAGCAATAGCAAAACGAATTGAAGCTGCACGACAAGCGAGGGAGAAAGAATAAATAATGCATTTATTGATAATTTTTATAGCTTTAATAGTTACTTACACCATCAGATGTCGATGGACTCAAAACGTGGATAAATGGAGTGAACGTTGGCAAAAAACACTCTTTTTCTTTCTATTTCCTCCCTTATTAATTTTCATGACAACTTTCGCTTTGTTGTTCATGGGACCTCAAGGTACAATGGGCGGGTTGCAAACGGGTTGTTATGGCTATGTAATTGCCTTAGTTACTCTTGCTTTTTTTGCTGTTATGTGCATAAAACAAGCGTGGCAAGGTTGGCTATCGATCAAATCTGTGCGCGACTGTCCTAAAATTAATGTCGCAGATAAACAAGTTCGCTTATTAAATACAGGGGCATTATTTGCTGGTCAAATTGGCTTTTTAAAACCAGAATTAGTTCTGAGTTCTGGATTATTGCAAACCATGAAAGACAGTCATTTAGAAACAGTTTTAGCCCACGAACAAGGACATTATTATTATCGCGATACATTCTGGTTTTTCTGGTTGGGTTGGATGCGAGAATGTACCGCTTTGCTGCCCAATACAGATGCTTTGTGGCAAGAATTATTGACTCTGCGGGAATTACGAGCCGATGCTTACGCAGCTTCATATGTAGATCCTTTATTATTAGCAGAATCCCTGTTAATGGTTGTCAGCAGTCCCCATGTAGCTTCAGAAGTTCTTTGTGCTGCATTAGGTTCGGTTAGTGCAAACCGTTTAGAAGAAAGAGTCGAAGCCCTTTTGTCTCAACCACAACCAACCGCAAAGTTCCATTTTATCTCTTTGAAGTGGCTTGTATGGACTTTTCTTCCTTTAATTAGCGTTGCGTTTCATAATTGAAGGGTATAAGCAATTGAGTATGGAGAATTTTTCAACTCATAACTACTTCTGAGTCTTCTGGTTTCTCCATTTATTTTATAATTATTATTAGTATAATACTAATCTTTTCACTGACTTCCATAAGTGATTTAATCGAAATCAGAAAAAGTTTTTTTGTTTTTCTCTAACGATAAACTTAAGCCATTGATACTTCCTCTGCGAGTCGTTGCACTTGCATAGCATTAAATCACTTTTATGAAAAAACACATTCACATATTACTATTGCTAATCTGGTTAATTATTGGTTATGGTTTGCGTTTTTCAAGTTTAGCATCTTTGCCTCCTTGGACTGATGAATTTGCCACGATAGTTTTTAGTTTGGGTAACAGTTTTAAAACGGTTCCTTTAAACCAAGTAATTAATTCCGATATATTATTGCAGCCATTAATACCAACACCTGAAGCGGCAATTAGTGATGTTATTGAACGCTTATTTCAAGAAAGTACTCATCCACCTTTGTACTTTATTTTGACCCATTTATGGATGAAACTGTTTGCAAATTCCGGCGAAATCGCTTCAGTTTGGCTAGCGCGATTGCTAAGTGCCTTTTTCGGAGTTTTATCGATTCCGGCTATGTTTGGGTTTGGTTATTTAGCTTTTCGTTCTAAATTGGTAGCTCATATTGCTGCGGGAATTATAGCGGTTTCACCTTTGATGATTTTTCTAGCCAGAGAAGCACGTCATTACACCTTAATAATGTTATTAGTAATTGCTTCTTTATCATGTTTTTTAAAAGCTATTGAAAATCTAAATCGTCAGCAGTCTTTACCTTTGTGGCTGAGTTTTATTTGGATAATTATAAATATAGTCGGTGTTGCAACTCATTACTTTTTTGCTTTAACTTTATTGGCTGAAGGATTAGTATTATTTGGATATATTTGGCATGATATACGTAAAGCAAAACAAAATAGATTAACGGCTGCACAGCCTTATTTATGGCGGATTTTGCTAGTTGCGATCGCCAGCTTAGCCGGATGTTTGATTTGGTTGCCGATATTACAAAGTTTTTACGGAAGCGAACCTACTGAATGGGTAATAGATAACAGTGGTAGTAATTTTTTTGCACCATTAGGACGGCTATTGTTATGGGTGATGAGTATATTTTCTTTATTACCTTCAGCACCATTAATTTTACCCACTTGGATTATAATTGTTTCTGGTGTAGTGACACTAATTTTTTTAGTTTGGATAACACCTTATTTAGTTTACGGATTAAAAGTTTGTTCTCAATCAAATAACAGTTTATCAATTCAAATTTTAACTAGATATATAATTGCTGCAATTATTTTATTCTTGTTTTGTACTTACATTTTAAATATCGATTTAACTTTAGCAGCACGCTTTATATTTGTTTTTGCTCCAGCGATAATTTTACTTGTATCGGCTTTATTAACAGTTTGTTGGCAGGGATTGAAAAAAAATACTAAATTAACCGTGATAATTATTTGGTTAATGGCATTAATTGGTGGCATAACAGCAATGTTTAATTTGGGTTATTTACAAAATATGCGCCCCGATTTGCTTGCCTCCCTAATTCAAAAAACATCTCAAGTCCCTGTATTAATTACCACAACTCATAAGCATCATGGACAAACTGGAAGAATGATGAGTTTAGCTTGGGAATTCAAGCGTTTTTATGCTAGCGATTCTCAAAATAACTGGCAGTTTTTTCTTGCTGAAAGAGATGCAAACGCAGAAACTTATACCAATGCAGTGCAAGTATTGGAACAAAATATTAATCAAATGCCACGCCCTTTAGACTTGTGGCTGATTGATTCCCGTTCGTCCGTTAATTTAAAATCAAAACAATGTTTTGCCGATCCAAAATATCGCTCACGTATCGGTGAATATAGTTACAAACTTTATCATTGCGAATAATTTCAATCAAGTTTTATAATACTAAAATATAATACTCAAATATAATACTCAAATAGTTTTTTCCCACACCTAACGGGATAAATCACAAATCAAAAAACAAATCAAAAAAATAAATCAAAAAAATAAATCAAAAAATAAATCAAAAATAAATCAAAAAATAAACTATTATGTCTACCCCTTCAATTCAATTTTTTGCTGGTGTTAACGAAAAATTAGGAAACGTCAGCTTGCGTCGTAACCCGAATACTGGTAAACGTATAGTTTTAATGACATTCGATCAGATGCAAGCATTAGAAAAATTTAATAGCTTTACTAAAAAATCCTTAAATACTATGCTTCTGACAGATGAAGAAGGGAATATTAATGTAACTCCTTCTTCTACTAAATTTATCTTTGGTGGTGATGAAGGAGATGAATTAAAACGGGTAGACTGTCAATTTGAAATTGAACAAGATGACCATTGGGATAGATTTATGCGTTTTATGCATCGTTATGCTGATGCCAATGGCATGGCTTATGAAGATAGTTGAAAAGTTAATTTGAGATTTTGATTTTAGATTATCTTTACTTCTTCCCTCTTCCCAATTCCCTCTTCCCTCTTCCCAATTCCCTCTTCCCTCTTCCCTCTTCCCTTAACCAAAATTAACAGTTGCCAATGTCCCTCCCATTTCGCTAGAATCTTTAAGCTTTATGTAAACACGATTGGGTCTGTAAGCACCAAAACCCATCCAGCTTGATATTACAGTAAATAGGGAAGAACCACGATGGCTAAACGTATACAGTTAGTTTTAAATCAAGATGTTAACAAATTAGGAAAATTAGGGGACTTAATAGATGTAGCTCCTGGTTATGCTCGCAATTACTTGCTTCCTAAAAATTTGGCAACTTTCGTAACTCCTGGTATTCTCAAACAGGTTGAACGTCGTAGAGAATTAGAACGTCAGCGTCAAGAAGAATTGAAGCAAAAAGCTATTCAACAAAAAACAGCATTGGAAAATGTCGGTAGCTTCAAAATTGCTAAGCAAGTTGGTGAAAACCAAGCTATTTTCGGTACCGTTACTAGCCAAGATGTGGTTGATATAATTCAAGGTGCTACTGAAATGGAAATAGATAGACGCGGTATTACCATCCCCGATATTGGTAGTTTGGGTACTTATCAAGCGGAAATTAAACTACATTCCGATGTCACAGCCAAAGTCAAAATTGAAGTTGTAGCCAACGAGTAATCTTTAATTACTGAAGATTATTTTAGCAAGGAGAAAAACGAGTATCTAATAATACATTAGATACTTTATTATTTATCTCAAAAATCTGTGCTTTAATTATTTGAAACTTATTCATTATGTGTAGAGACGTTGCACCGCGATGTCTCTACACGTTGTTTGAGGACTATTTGCACTATCAGAGGAATAGTTCACTAGTTCTATATTAGAAAAATTATCATTCGGGTTATGTCTCAAGAATTAAACTTTCAAGGAAATCTAGATCGTCTGCCGCCACAAAACATCGAAGCAGAAGAAGCTATTTTAGGGGGGATTTTACTCGATCCTGAAGCGATTAGCAGAATTAGCGATAGTTTGAAGCCGGAAGCCTTTTACATCAGCGCTCACAAAGATATCTATACCGCCATGTTGCGGCTTCAATCTCAGAATAAACCCACCGACTTACTTTCGGTTATTAGTTGGCTTAGCGATCGCGATATACTAGAAAAAGTTGGTGGGAGAAATAAACTCGCTTCTTTAGTAGATAGAACTGTTTCAGCGGTGAATATCGATGCTTTAGCCGCATTAGTAGTGGAAAAGTATCGACGGCGACAGTTAATTAAAGCAGGGAACGAAATAGTTACATTGGGTTACGAAACCGAAACCGAATTCCGCACCATAATCGACAAAGCAGAACAAAAGGTATTTGGTATCGCTCAAGCCCGCACAACAAGTGGTTTAACCCACGTTTCCAACACCTTAATTAATACTTTCCAGGATATTGAAGAACGTCATGAAGGAGTTGCTTTACCCGGTATTCCCTGCGGATTCTACGATTTGGATGCAATGACTAGCGGTTTTGGACGCTCGGACTTAATTATCATTGCCGGTCGTCCGTCCATGGGAAAATGTTTACAAGCAGATGCAGAATTATTGTTGAGTGACGGTAGTATTTCCACAATTCAAGAAATATATCATCGTCGTCAGGGAGAATTGTTAACACTCCAAGATAATTGGAAATTCCGTTTTACTCAACCCGAAGCATTCATTGACGATGGAATTAAGCCGGTATTTGGTGTCAAAACTCGTTTAGGAAGGTATATTGAAACAACTATTACCCATCCCTTTTTAACTATTAATGGATGGAAACGACTTTCCGAATTGAATGTAGGAGATAAAATTGCCGTACCCCGTAAAATCAATGTATTTGGTAAGCAAAAAATTCGCGAGTGTGAAGTTAAATTATTAGCTTATTTAATTGGGGATGGTTGTTTAACAGATACAGCACCCAAATTTAGCAACATTAATCCTTTAATTCAGCAAGATTTTACTTGTTCAGTGACAGAATTTGCACCTCAACTAAGAGTTAGTGAAAAGAAACGCTCCAAACGTTCTCCAACGCTTCATGTTGAGACTTCAGAAGAAGAAAATCCGCTGATTTCTTGGTTAGAAAATTTAGAATTATGGGGTAAAAAAGCAGACGACAAAACACTTCCTGGTGTAATCTTTAAATTAGAACGTCAGCAAATTGCTTTATTCCTCAATCGTTTATTTGCTATTGATGGTTGGGCTAGCGTATTAAAAACTGGTCAAGTACAGTTAGGATATTACAGCGTTAACGAAAAACTAGCGCGACAAATACAGCATTTATTGCTCCGATTTGGGATTATTGCAGCATTAAAAACCCGATTAATTAAGTATAAAGAGACCAAACGTCAAGCTTGGCAACTCGATATTACTAATGCTCGTGCCATCAAAAACTTTGTATCAGAAATTGGTATTTTTGGCAAACAAGAAGTATTATCTCAGATAAAAGCAGCATTATTTGAGAAAAGATATCAAACAAATCGTGATCTGATACCCGTCGAGATTTGGAAACAGTTAGCAATAGCCAAACAAGAAGAAACTTGGACAGGTTTAGCTAAACGTGCCGGGATTCAAGGATATTCAAATATTCACGTTGGTAAACGTGCTTTATCACGAGAAAGACTGTTTTCATTAGCAACAGCCTTAGAAAATTTACGGCTGCAATATTTAGCAACCAGTGATATTTATTGGGATGAAATTGTTTCTATTGAACCCATGGGAGATAAACAAGTTTATGATTTAACAATCCCAGAAACTCATAATTTTGTTGCTAATGATATTTGTGTTCATAACACAGCATTTTGTCTGAATCTTGCTCATAATGTTGCATCATTATATAAACTACCAGTTGCCGTTTTCAGCTTAGAAATGTCAAAAGAGCAATTGGTACAGCGACTATTATCTAGTGAAGCAGAAATTGAAAGTACCTATTTAAGAACCGGACGTATCAGTCAAACTCAATGGGAGCCTTTGAGTCGGGCAATTAGTGTACTTTCAGAAATGCCGATTTTCATCGACGATACACCAAATATTACCGTCACAGAAATGCGTAGTCAAGCGCGACGGTTGCAAGCAGAAGCCGGTACAGATATCGGTTTAGTAATCATCGATTACCTGCAATTAATGGAAGGTGGTGGTGATAATCGCGTCCAAGAACTATCAAAAATTACCAGGAGTATCAAAGGATTAGCCAGAGAATTAGGCGCTCCCGTAATCGCTTTATCTCAATTGAGTAGAGGAGTAGAAGCTCGGACGAACAAGCGTCCCATGCTCTCTGATTTGAGAGAAAGCGGCAGTATCGAACAAGATGCCGACCTAGTAATAATGCTGTATCGCGATGAATATTACAATACCGATACCCCCGACAGAGGAATTGCCGAAGTGATAATTGCCAAACATAGAAACGGTCCCACAGGAACCGTTAAATTACTATTTGACCCTCAATTTACCAAATTTAAAAACTTAGCAAAACCGAGCCATTATTAGTTAGTACCACCGGAGTTAGTTTTGTAGAGACGTAGCAATGCTACGTCTGTACGGGAGTTAGGAGTTGGGAGTTAATAATTACCCATTACCTATTACCCATTACCCATTACCCATTACCTATTCTCAACTAACTCCTAATAATTCCACATCAAAAATGAGAGTTGCGTTGGGGGGAATGACACCACCAGCACCGCGAGAACCATAACCTAATTCAGGGGGTATGATTAATTTACGGCGATCGCCAACTTTCATAATGCTGAGTCCTTCATCCCAACCTTTAATTACTTGTCCTTCACCGATTTGAAATTGGAAAGGTTGACCTCGATCTCTTGAACTATCAAACTTGGTTCCATCTTCCAAAGTACCCGTGTAGTGAACGGATACAGTTTGTCCAGATTTAGGAGTTGCACCAGTCCCCTCCTGTAAAACTTCATATTTTAATCCCGAAGGTGTTGTAACAACTTTTTCGTCAGACATATTATTATCGCTCGCTTTTGGAGTGTTATTTTCACTTACTGTTGTAGACGCTGGTGATGCTTGAGTCGTGTTTTCTGTAGCAGCACTTTGGGGTGGTTCAGTAGACACTTGAGCGCACCCGAAAACTACAACACAAAGCAGCACCAAACATACACGCTTCAAAATTGCCTTCAATTTAGGTATCCTCCCAATTATTAAAGGTTAAAGGTCAAAGGTCAAAGGTTAGTAATAAACAACTGTCAACTGTCAACTGTCAACTTTTCTCCCCCTATCACTTTATCCTGAAAGTGCTTAAAATTACCGCCAAAGTTTGTTTTCTAAATCGCGCACTTGACGCTCTAAACGGTCGATTCTACCGCGTAATTCGTCTACTTCCGACTGACGAGCAACTCCCAAATCTTGCAGCATATTCTTCATTTGTCGCTGCATATTTTTGTCCCAATTACCCTGCTCGGACTTTAATTGCTCTACCATATCATCCATGACGGCTTTTGCCTGCTCTGGGTCAAGTTTACCATCCTTAACCAATTGCTCACTTGCTTGTTTGAGTTTATCCGCCATTACTGAAGTTGTACCAATACCAAGCATTAATAATTGTTGCATCCAATTGTTACTATCCATACCGCTTTCCTATTAATTATCCTTTCCTTAATTTCCCGCTTCGCTGACTCAACTAATAAAGCTATGCTGGGAATTGAAATAGTTTAGCTTAATGCTAATTCTATTGTGGCAAAGTAGCACGGGGAATGAACGTAGGTGGAAATTGAGTTACTTAAGTTTAAAATAGCGCCGGAATATCGGGAACAATACATTCAAAGAGACGCTGAAATCTGGACAGCAGCCCTAGCTAATTATCCGGGATTCATCGGTAAAGAACTGTGGATTAACCCCAATGACTCGACAGAACTGGTTATGGTGATTCGTTGGAAAACGCGGAAACAATGGAAATCGATTCCAAGTGAAGAGATAGACGCGATTACCCAAAGGTTTGATCAAGAGTTGGGATTCAGTTACGAGATGGTAGAGTCATCCGAATATCAGGTACGGAAATTTCCCCATAGTGATTAAGAGTTAGGAGTTAATTCTGATGAGTTTGTAGTTGGGCTTTAGCCTCAAAATGAGAGCGCCCAAGCGCAACTACGAAACTTAAATTAGCCATCAAAATTAATGAAACAAACCAGTAGTGATAAGACTTGTAGCGTCAGGATTCCCATTAAATTTTTAGAAGAAAAAAATTTTAATGGGTGCCTGTAATGCACCAACCAGTGACTGTGACATTCATCCGTAGGGTGCGGTTCATCGCTTAAGTCTTGAACTTGTAATAATTTGATTAAAAAACCCAGTTTTTTCAAAAAACTGAATTTATCAATTTATATCAAATCTGTTGACAACGTAATAAGAACTTTTCAAACGGACATAATATAAATACCGGGTTTATTTAGAACTTTTATTATTGTTTAAAAAAGGTTCCAATAAATTTATCAACTGTTGGTTTCTTAGACGTACACCTACATCATTTAAATGATATCTACTGTCATAGAACATAGATTTATCATACATGAAATTTTCTGGGCTACCTAATATAGGAACTTTTAATTCTTCATAAAAATCTTTAATGCTTTGAAAAAAATCTTGTTGTTGTTGTTCTTTATAGACATCAAACCATACAGTATTAGGCCATGTTGCTATAACTTTAATATTATTAGTATTACACCATGATATAAAATTTTTTATTGTTTGTAAGCCATTACTGGTTTTAATATAGTTTGCTATATTTTCATCTGGTTTCAATTCCGTAAGATTTTCCAACTGTTTTTCAGTTCTCTCAGATTGTAGATTACCAGTTTCGTCTCCAAATTCATTAATATTTTTAGATTGATAAGGTGTTTTTATTACTTTTGGAGATTTTAATTTGTAAGTAATTTTTTCCGCTATTTTGTTAAAAGATATTCCAGTAATAATTCTGATGCTATGAGCTAAGTCTGCTGAAATTAAATATTTTGGGTCGTGTTCAATTACGTAATCTACTAATACATTTCCAGGTATATTATTAGATTTATAATGAGCATATTCTAGGGGTAAAATAACAGTATCTCTAGGATTTACTAAAGAATGTGCTCGATGAAATATGTACTTAATACCAAGTCCAGCATGAGTAGCTGCATTAAGACAAGGAACTTGTGTTTCTTTATGTATCATTTCACAACTAATACCAAATAAGGCACTCGATCCAGAAACTATAACTAACTTAGGTGTTTTGATAGATTTAGCAATACTAGACTTGATTGTATATAATTCATTTATCCATAAAGACTGTCCTGAAGTTGGAATTCCTATTTGTAATAAAACTATTGAAACGAAAATTATACACCAAAGAGATAAAGAGAATAGAATTGTTTTACAATATTGTAAGTAAGTCATTTGCTTAAAAATTTGCTTAGAAATTAAAATATAAAAATTCGCTTTCAGGTGCATCAAGAATCATTTTGAGTGTAATCAAAATCAATACACTTACTATCAGACCATAAACATTGTTTGGTTCCCATTGCAATTTTTTCCAGAAGTAAGCATTGGTAGTTGAAGATTTATTTGCCATGTTGTGATGTAATGCAGGATTATGATGTTCCATCCATTCTTGGGTATTAGGTATAAACCAAGCAATTATTAATAAGAAAGATAACAATAAAATAACATCTATAGGGCTAGTTCCGATAACTGGTAACCATCCATTTGCTTGAATATTCCAATTTTGGAGAAATCCTAATTTACCTGACAAAGACTCAGAGACAGACACACCATTAAAACCAAACATTCCCTTAACAATTACAAGAGCAGCATCCATACTTTCAGCACGGAAGAAAACCCAACCAATTACAACCGCAACAAAGGTTAATAACCAACCACAACCTTTATCTAACCAATTCGTATTCTTTAAATCATGTCCTAAACGCTTACGCAACGAACGCCATTGATGATTGATAATTAAGTAAGTTCCATGCAACCCACCCCAGAAGATAAAAGTCCAACCAGCACCATGCCAAAGCCCACCCAAGAGCATAGTAGTTAGTAAATTAAAGTTGCGCCAAAATTCACCTTTACGACTACCACCAAGAGGAATATAGAGATAATCTCGTAAAAAGTTAGACAACGTTATATGCCATCTCCGCCAAAAATCGCTGATGCTAATAGCTTTATAAGGAGAGTTGAAGTTAATTGGTAGCTTGATTCCAAACATCCTAGCTATACCAATAGCCATATCTGAATAGCCTGAAAAATCAAAGTAAAGTTGTAATGTATAGGCTAAAGCTGCAACCCAAGCTTCAACCAAAGTAGGTTCAATACCAATGGATGCAGCATTAAACACTGGTGTAGCGTAAACAGCTATTTTATCTGCAAACACAACCTTTTTAAATAGTCCTAAACTAAAGATAGTGAGTCCCACCGCCAAGTAGTAGTGCAAAATTAATTGTATATTCCGAAAACCTCAAGTTCCTGCGATGAATCGCACCAAAAGGGTGAATGCTTCGTTGTTCGCAATGACGATATATATTTAATTTTGCGTAAGCACTTATTTTATTGCCAAAAGGGTGCGTGACACAAGCGAGTTAATTTAGGGAAGGGGGAAATAAAGCCTCTCTCTTTGTGGGGGAGAGGTTTGGAAAGGGATCTTCTTCCATTTCCGGAGATGTCTAATCATTGTTGTGGATGACAGACATTTAACATCAAAACCCGACTTCTAATAGTGCGATTATATTTTACTTCTCACAGGAGCTAAAACAATTAATAAATCCAATTGTTCTCGTTCAACATTAGAAGAACTTGTCGCACTAACACTATAAACTGAACCAATAGCTTGTTTAAACATATTAAAATATTGATTATTGCTATATTGCGGTGGCACAAAACCGTAAATCCATGACAACAAAGAACCCATATTCATATAGAAATAGCCTGCATTTGGATTAGGAAGAGAATCGGTTGCTGACTTAAAGTTATAAGTCGTAGGTAATGCTACATAAGGCTCAGGAACTAAATCTGTAATGGCTCCATATCCTGTTGTCAAAATCAAAGTGTTATTATCTACCCAACTATAAGCAAGTAAGCTTTTCGCCGAATCTCCATCAATATCCCAACTGGTAATAGGTTGATTTTTGATGTTTGTTTCCTTAATTTTTACCTCTCCTTTGGATACGGATATAATCAAATCTCCTAACTTTTTCAAAGTTGTTTCAGCTGCGGTTCGATTGCTTGTTTCCACTGCTAAACCTACTCCCATATTTAAATTAGGATTTATAGTTTTAAAAAATCCATCTTTAGTAGGAAACATAAAAAAGGCAAATTCACCATCCATCCAATTGATGATATCCCGATCGAAATCTAAGCCAGTTTGACTGCTAATAAATCCCCGGAACATTTTTAAATAGTTTTCAAAGTCTTTTTGGGAACTGAGAATTTGAGCTATAGTTTGCCATCTTTGATTAAGCTTTTCTCCGTTAACAGCAGTATATGTTGCTGCTGGCATTCGAGATAAGATTTTTTGTGTTTCAATGTTATTATTACGATAAATTTGATTGAATTTAGGTGAAGGATAAGTATTTACTTGAAAACGTAGTCCTTCTTTCTGAAGTGTTAAAAATGAACCGATACTTTGATATTGTTGAAGTTGTTCTGGTGAAATTAGATTATCTAAATCAAACTTAGGTAAACCTAAATTAGGGTCTTTAATTAATTCTTTTACAAGTGCAATATACCCCACAGGTTCTTGATACATTGCAAACAGTGGTTTATCTGTTTGAGGTTGTCTAATAGTCTTCTGGAATTGAGCATTTTGAGCTAAAGTTGCCGCTCTTTCTTGACTAGTATTAATTAATCTTTCAATCGATTTTGTAGAAGAACCTACTGCAAGATGTCCCGGCAAAATACCGATTACTAAACTGTTTTGTTTTCTCAAATTTGGCTTTTTAATAACATTCGGTTTAATCGTTTTATTTATTGGAGACTTGGGAACCGGAGGTATAGAATCATTTTCTGTATCTGGTAAACTTGGTTGTGTAGAAGAGTTATTAGTTTTCGTTTCTAAAATCGTAATTCCTCTGTACTGTCGCTGCGTAAAATTTTGATTTGCTTTCAATTTACTCAAAAATGGCTGCAAACCCTGTTCGTCTTTTACCGGAGCTAAAGTCACAAAATTAGATTCCATCGTCACCTCAGAAGAATCATCTTTCGGTAAAAATGCAAAGGCTACTTGTTCACCCAACCAAGGTTCAATATCTGTTGCATATCCATCTTTTAATTGCGGTGGAATTAAAAAAGATATCCCATTCCAAGCTGTTTGAAATAATTGAAAATTTCCCGCTTTCTTCCATGTTACTGAAGATGTATCAACCATCGCTACCAATGGTGTATTATTTGGTAGAAAATTCGCAAATTGAGTATTTGTCGCTGTCGGTTGTAATTGAATTTTTAAGCTATTAGAAGTTATTTTTTGAGCGTATGTTTTATTTGATAAATTATTAATATTATTCCCCACATCTACTGCTTGAGCAAAACTCGAACAGCAGAGTAAATTAAATGTTGCAAAGGCTCCTACTCGGATCAATGACTTCATTCCGTGTTCCTCACAAATAATTGTCTTTTTTCTAACATAAAAGCAAAAAAAATCACTTAGTAGTATTATGGAGGATTTTCATGAAGCGGCAATGAAGACAAATACTTAATAAAATGATTTTGAATTTATAACTCCTCCCTCCTAACTCCTAACTCCTCACTCCTAACTCCTAACTCCTCCCTCCTAACTCCTAACTCCTCCCTCCTAACTCCTAACTCCTCCCTCCTAACTCCTAACTCCTCCTAAAGCGCGATGGCAATTCCCAATTCAGCAGAACGTTTTGCAGCATCAGCGACTTTCAGAGTATACAGACTTTCTTCAGGAGTAACATACAAAGGAGTTCCATTGAACAGATAATCTAAAACCATAGCCGTATCTTTAACAAATAAACCCCGACGACTACCTACTTCTATCGGGGTTGATTTTTCTGCATCAATAAAAACTCCTTGTTGAGAATTGAAAATCAATCCCCCATTTTCTCCGTGTACCTCAAACTTTCGTTCTGCTTCCCACATAGTTTCACCTTTAGCGTATATAACGGATGCTAAAAGTCCGCTGGTAAAATTGAGTTGAGCATTACAAAAACAAGATTGGTAGAAATCCGCTTGTGTTTTCCAAAATCGACTATGACAGCTAACCGCTGCAACTTCACCAAATAAATTTGTTAATCGATGCAATCTTGAAAGCGCACCCATCAACGGGAAGCCAAAAAGTTGATCGTTGTAAGTCCATTTGCGGGGTGCTGGATTTTCCGGCTTAATTGTGCTATAGCGCACATAAAACACTTCACCCACTTTATCCAAATGCTGTTTTAAACTTGTATGTAAACCACCTAAAAGCTCAATATGTTCGACATGGAGCAGTTTATTTTTAGACTTGGCTAAATTAATCAACTCCGATGCTTCCGCTAAATCCAAACTCATAGGATATTCCACAACAACGTGTTTATCAGCTTCCAAAGCCGCACGAACTAAAGCTCCATGCTCTGAGTTGACGTTGCTAATTATTACTAAATCGATATCTTCTTGTTCTATGAGTTGTTGCCAACTTACTACTTTGCAATCAAATTCTTTAGCAAAAGCTTCTGTTTTTGAAGAAATATTTCCCGCCACCGCTGCTAAATCAGTTCTTTCATCCTTTAACAACGCTTGCGCTCTTAACTTTGCCGCATAGCCGGTACCAATTAAGCTTACCCGCACTTTTATTAATTTCCTTTACCGTCAAACAATTTTGGATTTGCGGAAAGTTTGGGGTGTAGATTCTCGAACCCCAAAACTTTCCAAGACAGATTTTAGATTTTGGATTTACCTCATAGATAAATAAGCGGGGCTTAAGTTGAGGATTTTAGATTGGTTTCACCGATAAATCACTAAGGAAATATTGACGAGCCCACCGGCATGATTATACATGATTGCTGGTAGCTTTTAGCAAATTTCTTATATATACCATAAATTTTAAGAATCTTCTTGATAAGCTATCTACAAAATCATATTTTTTTTCGGTGTCTATAAATTTTTTAAATAGCCTTGGGAAAAGTAGCCAAAATAGATAACTTAAACTTATCTATATGGACTCTACTTATTTCATTACTAATCGGGACAAAAAACTGGTAACAAAATCTAATTTTTCTCGTAGTATCAGAATTGAAGCAAATAAAAAAAGGGCGGCTATTCATCAAGGAGCAGCCGCACTGTTTGCTTAATAGATGTATACTGCCGTTTGCAAAAGAGAGGATTACAAAATGGCAACATTCAAAGTGACACTCATCAGCGAAGCCGAAGGTTTGAACCAAACTATCGACGTTGATGATGATACTTATATTTTAGACGCAGCTGAAGAAGCTGGTTTAGACTTGCCTTACTCTTGCCGTGCTGGAGCTTGTTCCACCTGTGCTGGTAAGATTACAGCTGGTTCCGTCGATCAATCCGACCAATCTTTCTTAGATGATGATCAAATGGAAGCGGGATATGTATTGACTTGCGTCGCTTACCCCACATCCGACTGCACCATCGAAACTCATAAAGAAGAAGAACTCTACTAAAAGCAATTTAACAGTTGTTTTTGTCGTAAATTACTTCTTGAAAGCAGCACCGTATCGGGAATTATCCCTTTGCAGTAGCTGCTTTTTTATTGGGAATAAAGGGAACAGTTAGCAATTCCCCATTACCCATTACCCATTACCCATTACCCATTCCCCATTACCTATTCCCTATTCCCCATTACCTATTCCCCCATCTTCACAACATCACTAAGCATCTGAACTTGAGTACCGGGATAGTAAAATTTGAGAATTTGTGGACTTTTCCAGCCTAGAGTCGCGAGATTTTGAGCGCCAACTTGACTCAAGCCTACTCCATGCCCCAATCCACCTCCGACGAAAGCGTATCCCCAAACTCCGGGTTTGCCTTTGTTGAGTGGCTGTAAGTAAAATAAGGTGCTTCTAGGTGCAAAAAAGGCGCTGCGAACTTCGTCTTTATGTAAGTTAAAGGTGCCAATATCTGTTGTTACCGCTAAATTAAGGATTCTTCCCCCTGGGCTGCGTTCGACTACTTGCATATCCTTAACAGTTTTAAATTTTGCAAAGGGACTATTTTTAACTTTTAAAAATTTCTGCAATCCCTTGGTAATATCTTCTAAACTACTTTCTTTACGCCACCGGAACCATTGTTGCTCACTTTCATTAAATCCTTTATTCAAACTCATAAACAAGCGGAAGTTTGTTTCTGAAGCCAAGTTTTGCTCGGATAAATTCCAAACATTCTGCGCTGCATCTACTACGGGTTTTAAATAAGGACGATTTTCTCCATCCCACACACTGCTAAAAGCTGCAGTTACACCACCTGTTGTGGAAGAGTAAAGCGCGTCTACTAACTCGTTGTTATAAGTTAACACCATCCCTTTTGTAGCAGAAATAGCCTTGTCTGTCTTCTCCGTGGCTCCCTTGAGTCCGTAATAAACTTGACAATGTGTATCAGCGCATAATTGATAATTGTCTATTTCAAATCTGCGTAAATTACGCAAAACGTAGGTACGAGCAATGATTGCCTGGGCTTGCATTGCTGCTTCCGGAGCGTTTGCCCCAATTTCATAAGGTACCACTCCCCGTAGATAGGTTTCTAAAGGTACTTCATTGACTAAACTATATGTACCGTAAGCATTTGGTTGTAATTGCAGCTTCCCGGCATAAAGATATTTACTTTTGGATTTTCCGTTTACACTTACCCCAATTAAATTTTTATCACTGGTAATTTTCAGATGGTTTCGATTGTAGCGATATCCATTTACTACCCAACTTGCTTGAGGTACCCGACGCAATACGTTACTATCCACGTATGCTGTTTTTTTACCAGCAGCGTTGACACTTTTTAATAATAAGCGTCGCAATAAGGGTGTATTATAAACTTCTCTTTTCCCCCACACCTGCCAGCGTTCCGGCTGAGCAATTTCTACTTCTATACCTTTTTTACGCCACATTTCAGCTGCGTTTTCAGCAGTTTCAAAGGTGCGGAAGGTTCCTAAAATCACCTGCTCGTCAAGAAATGGCTGTGTCAACGGCTGCATTGCTGTTTGTATTTTTACCGGGTTTGCAGTTACTATTGTTTGCGGTTTTTTACCATCTGTAAAAGTCAATTTTAATTTATCACCTTCTGTCGGCTCTAATATCAACTCATCATCCGGTAAGGACGCAAATCGCTGCACAATCCCAATTTTTAATTCAACATCAGAACCCTTTGTCGCCGGAACCGATGCTCCTGTTAGTCCTAATAAACACCAAGTTGTCACTATGGTACAAGATAAACGTTCTAAATAAATTTTCATAGAAATTAACAATTAAGGGTGTCACTCGTGCTGTACGAGCATCCTCTGAGATATGCGAGTGCAACTTAATACTAAGCTGTTAAGCGCCTAAATTAGATAGACAAAGCGGGCAGGCTTGCCCGCACTACAATAAATTCATATTTATGTCCTACGGACACGCTGCGCTAACGCTTTATACAATTTAAATCCGCGACAGCTTATTGTGTATAAATTGCCTAATCATAGCATTAGCAATTTTTTCACCAATCGGCTACTCACTAACCGCTATTAAATCAACGAAGAAATTCTTTTCTTCTACTCCCAATTCCCAATTCCCAATTCCCTACTTCCTTTATCGGAATAGAAACAGTTGCAAGTCAAACTCATAATGATTATGATTAGATTAGGAAGATAAAACAGTATTAATTATCAGAGACGACAAAAAGAAGATGAAAGTCGAAGAAATCCCCTTAAATTTAATCAAGCGCCCGCTTCCCCGTAAAAACGATGCTGAGAAAGTAGAAACTTTGATGAAGTCTATAGCAGAAATTGGACAGCAAGAGCCGATTGACGTATTAGAAGTCGATGGAGAATATTATGGATTTTCCGGCTGTCATCGTTTTGAAGCTTGTCAGCGTTTGGGTAAAAATTCCATTAAAGCTAGAGTACGTAAAGCACCCAAAAGTGTTTTGAAAATGCATTTAGCCTAAGTAAGAAAAAGCTGAGAAACAGTTGAGATATTATTTCAAAACTAAAAATCCCGCGAAAGTTTTTGCGGGATTTAAAATTACAAAAATCAGAGATTTTAAATTGCAACATAAACGTCATTTTTATCAAGAATCATCACCATTGATAATTACCTCATAAAATAGAAAAATCTAGATTAAACTATAATATGGCAAATTTCAGTTGAGTCCAATACACTAAAACCTCACCCCCTTCCCCTCTCCTCCCGACAGGAGAGGGGTGCCCGGAGGGCGGGGTGAGGTAAAATTTGTATTCCACTCAAGTGA
>JAAUSO010000138.1 GCA_012033205.1 Richelia sp. SL_2_1
TAGGAGTTAGGAGTTAGGAGGTTAGGAGTTAGGAGTTAGGAGTTAGGAGTTAGGAGTTAGGAGTGAGGAGTTAGGAGTAGCCTGCAAACACTAATTCCCAGACTGAGCCTGGGAACTAGAATCAAGTTTTGAATTTACCGAAATTTGCCTTATTACTTACGAGTTAAGAACATATACTTAATCATAATTGACGAAATGTTGATTTTCACAGATATCTTGAGATTGGAATTCCAAAGTAAGTGAAAGTATTTCTGAAAGTCTTTTGAATCCGGTTGCGGTATGGTTTTAAATTCAAAGGGAATAAGAGATATCAACTCACTTTTATTATGATAATTCATTTGTTGAGAAAAGAAATTAAACAGACGATTTAAAGCCAGAGTTCTTCGATACTGAACTAATATTTCTTTACGTTCTTTTGCATCTTGTTTAGTTTTATTTGCAAAGTTATTTCTTGTATGGATTCTATATTTAACTAATTTTAAAGATAATCTAAATTTAACTGCTTCAACTAAAGAAGCTCCATAAACTAAACAATCATCAGCTCGAATTTTCCAATCATCTAAGTAAGGAAAAGGTAGGATTTTTTCGGCTGTTTTACGCCGCATTGAAAGAGTGGAAGTAGCAGAGCCTAGATAGCGTTTTGTATGAAGAGTCAAAATTGCAGAACAACCTAGATTTCTGACATATTTCAATACATCAATTTGACTTTTTTGAGAGGGAGGTATTTTATCTGATGGTGATGGAACCAAGTCTTTGAACTTTTCATATTCACAATATAAAAAATCACATTCAGGATATAAATCATAAACTTTTATAATACTTTCTAGATAATTTGGCTGATATTTATCATCAGAGTCGAGAAAACAGATAAGTTCGCCACTTGAAGCTAAGTAACCTAAATTAAAACTCGATAATTGTCCTTCATTCTTATCTTTAATTATTAATTTAACTTGAGAATTATCAGCATATTTTTCTTGAATATTTTGAACAGAATTATCAGTAGAACCATCATCAACTATAATCACTTCATCAAACTGAACAGTTTGTTGTAGAACACTTTCAACTGCTTCTATAATGAAATTACCATAGTTAAAATTATTTATTAAACAAGTTGTTTTAATCATAAATATGCGGAATTTTTGATATCGGTATGCTTCTAGTTGGTAGACTGATGTTAAGTACCCAAGTAAGAGATAAAACTTAATACGCTTATTTCTCCGATTTTATCCAGACTATTATCATAAAACTATCCGTATAAATAATGAAAATTACAACAATTGCGGCAAATCTATCAACCAATCAACGAGTAAATACAAGCGATAACTTCGTTGAGCTACCCTACGGGAACGGTTTCACCGAACGCTAACGCACAATCCCATCAAACCAAAATGCGATAAGCTCCCGCTTAAATGCCTCCGGCATATCGCATATCCCCACAAACCCCAAAACGCGATAAGCTCCCGCTTAACGGCTAAAGCCGTATAGCACCTCACAAACCTAAACGTGATAAGCTCCCGCTTAATGCCAAGGGCATATCGCACATCTCACAAAACCAACAGCGATCGCCCCAATTTGATTGTTGAGATACCCGATTTCTGGCAATATCGACTCGATCGATTCAAATTTTTGATTAAATGTCAGTATGATGAAACTCACTAAAATTATTGATTTTCACTTCGCCATCGTTAAAACGGGCTACAATTTCTAATTCCCCACCCATTGCTTGGATGACTTGACGTAAGTGGCTAACGTACATATCTGTGCGATTTATTAGAAGGACTAGAGCAAGAACGTGAAGCAATTTGGCTTGAACAACAGAAAGATGCGTAGAGTGTTTGCTCCCCTCAAGTGTAATAATAGCAGGTGCTGCTTCTCGTAAAGGTGCTAGTCGTGCTGTGCTGATGATGGCAGAAATTGGTCTTTTTCAGGTTTATAAAATCAAACCGAATTCCTATATAAATATTGATGATATAATTAAGCCTAAAAGTTAAGGGTAATTTTATGAATGCTTATAAAAGATATCTCACCATAGAAGACCCCAATCATATAGTTTTGTCAGGTTTACCTTTTAAACCTGGACAAAGAGTTGAAGTAATTATTTTAGCAGAAGACAAGGAAAAAGAAGCTTTAGCATCAAAATTACAGCAGTTATTCAAAGAAACTCAAGCCTCACACCAAGATAATCCATTAACTGATGAGGAGATAGCCGCAGAAATTGAGGCTTATCGTCGGGGAGAATGAAAGTAATCATCGATACGAATGTTTTAGTTTCTGCGGCGTTATCTGGCGGAAATCCTGAGTTTGTGATTCTTTTTATTGTTAATAATCTAGAAATTGAATGGGTGGTATCAGCAGAAATTCTACGGGAATATAAGGAAGTTTTAAGTAGAAAAAAGTTTAAGTTAACTCAAGAGCAACTTAATCGTTGGTATGAATTTTTAGATAATGCTACCGTTTTAATTAATCCTAGATTGGAGATTAATTTTTCCAGAGATCAAAAAGATGCTAAATTTTTAGCCTGTGCCATTGAGAGCAATGCAGATTTCTTGATTACTGGCGATTTAGATTTTACTGAAGCTCAAACTTTAATACAAACCTATAT
Source organism: Richelia sp. SL_2_1 (assembly GCA_012033205.1). Lineage (GTDB taxonomy): Bacteria > Cyanobacteriota > Cyanobacteriia > Cyanobacteriales > Nostocaceae > Rivularia. The sequence goes on from JAAUSO010000138.1 coordinate 2,603, forward strand.
AGCTTCTGTGTCTAGTTTTAAGAAATTAGTTTGTGATGTGGTTTAGACTCATGGCAACGGGTAGATTCTAGCTTTTATTTTGTGATGAAATAACAAAATCTAACTTTTATCCCGATAAACATGACTTAGAGGATATTTGGATCAAGGGAGAAGTCGGGTTTTTTGAGAGCAATCTTACTTACACAAGATAATTTTGCTAAAAACCCGACTTCTGGCAATATCAACTCGATCGATTCAAATTTTTGATTAAATGTAAAAGATTTAATTGTGGTTGATGAGGATGCTTATATTATATTTGATGATACAGTTTTAGATAAAAGGTTTTCTGAAGAAATAGAAATAGTCCGAAGGCAATATAGTGCGGCGTGTCGGCGGACAGAGTACTCTGACCGCCGAACCGCCTTGGTAATGAACATGGGATTGTAAAAGGGATAGGAATAGTAAATTGCATATACGTTAATCCTAAAACTCTCAATTTCTGGGTAATAGATTAATGTCCCTTCGGGACACGCTTCGCTAACGTATTTTCAATCCAGATAATGATGGTCTAACTAAGATTGATCATGTTAAAAATATGCTTATAAGTCTTGTATATCAAAGAAATCTGCCTTTTGACACGGTTTTAATGGATACTTGGTATGCGGTAACTAATTTAATGCTCTATATAGATAGTTTAGATAAAGTTTATTATTGTCCTTTAAAGACGAATCGTTTAGTTGATGATACTTACGGTAAAGAAAAATATAAAAACATTGAATCTTTAAAATGGGGCGATGAAGAATTAGAATGTGGTAAAATAATCAAAGTAAAGGGGTTTCCTGCTGCTAAAAAAGTGAAACTTTTCCGGGTTCTTGTCTCTACCGACAGAACGGATTATGTCGCAACTAACGATTTATCTCAAAGTTCTACGGATGTTACACCGTCTTGTGTGTAAAATTCGTTGAAAAGTAGAGGAGTTATGCCTCTTCGAGGCACGCTTCGCTAACATCGAGAAATAAAGCAGTTAACTGGTATTGAATCATGCCAATGCCGCAAAGCCCGCCTTCAGAGAAATCATATTGCTTGCGCTATGTTGGTTTGGCTAAGATTAAAAAACTTAGCTTACAAAACAAATCAAACTATTTATAAAATAAAGCAAAATTTGCTTTCTAATTATTTAATTGAGCAACTAAAACGTCCAGATGTAGTGATGTCTTTTGTGTAGTTTTTAGACGCTCGGTGCGCTTCGCGCACCATCGCTTGTGCCAGTTGCGTAAGTCCTGATTTTATTAAAACAATGAATAATGTCTTTACTCCCACTGAAGCGGCTGCAATTGTTCAGATTCCAACTAAAAGAGTTTACAAAGAATTAGAGTATGCGATTGTTCCTTCAAGTAACCCCCCGCGACTTCCTTTTGAAGCTTTAGTATATTTGCGGGCATTGAAGGAAGTAGATTTTACATTCTCTGTTGATTTTCGGACAGTTTTGTATAAACGTTTGGTAGATGCCATTGCTCATAACAGTAGTTCTTTAGAAATTGCACGTTATTTTATCTTGCAACTCGATGCGATTTCAAATGAATTATTAGAATTAATTAATCGTTTCAATCGTTGGAAAGAAGGTTTAGTAACAAATCAAGCGATTATGGGGGGAGAAACAATATTTCCTAATTCTCGCCTTACTGTACGGCATATTGGTACAATGCTTGAACGTGGGGAATCAAAAGAAGTGATTCGAGAGGACTATCATTACTTATCAGAAGAAGATATTGAATTTGCTCTTATTTATACAAGGGCTTATCCAGCTATTGGTAGACCAAAAAATAATCAAGTTTCTAGTTGATGAGGACTTATCACCATCAATTGCACGTTATTTATGTGAACAGATGCGCTTTGAACTTCTACCGAAGTAATTCGGGCAACAATCAACAAGTTTTGACTAGATTGAAGTGTTAGAGATTGAATCGCTTGAGTTCCAATTTCGGGAACATAACGTTTGAGCAAAGCGCTGGAATCTAAAAAGTATGCTGTTACCATTCACCTCGATCTTCAATGATTGTTTCGGAAATTGGTTGACCAGTAACATTAATAGTTTGTACTATTGCTGCTAATTCAGCATCAGTAATAGGGGGAGCATCGGAAATGGTTGCTGGGGTAACTAAGCCAGATTCATAGAGAGATGCCAATAAAGGAAGGGATTGCGTAGCTGTTTGGTTGGGTAGGACTTGAAGCCAGACTGTTTGCTGTTCGCACAAGTCGATGGGAGTTAGGGGACGCAATAATCCATTTTCATAAATAGCTGGAATTGTTTTAATCATTGAGATTAAAAGATTTGTTGCTCTGATATTTATTTTAATTGTAAACGGTTGACGCTGATTTACAGCATATTTATTTGATTACTTCCGATTACCATATGAGGAGAGCAAGGGTAATTGCAAGTATTGTTTTGGGTAGTCGGGGTGTGGTGGTTTCTCCGGTGCCCGCTTTTGGAAAAATGGAGTGCTTTTGGACAAAACCTTTTATTTGTTCGGTTTACCGTACTAAAGTATTCGGTCGATTAGGGGAAAATCCAATTTTTAAGGAATCGACCAATCTACGATTTGCAAATCTGGAACTTTTTCAAAATCTTTACGGTTGCGTGTTACTAGTGTTGCACTAACAGACAGTGTAATAGCAGCAATCCTTAAATCTTGCGTACCAATACGAATTTTTGCTGCAACTAATTGGTTATAAATATCAAATGCTGTTTCATCGAAATCAATGATATTTCCTTGACATAAACGGTTAAATGTTTCTTTCAATAATGCATAAGCTGTGACTAACTCTTGCTTTGATTTTGCCTTTTTGACAACATCTAAGCGACCATACATTTGTTCAACAATTGTGATGATTGTTACTGCTATTTCCGCAGGATTAACGGCAGCAACTTTACTAATTACAACTGGATTACCCTTTGAAGTAGGGAAATGTGGTCTGTATCAAGCACCCATAAAGTCATTTTTTTTTCAATACCTGAGTTTATTATCCTAATCTTGCAAAGAACTATTATCCATATTTTTTTCTAAATTCTCATCTAATTCTTGTCTGTAGTTTTCAATCGCTGCGAGCATTTGTTCAAATTGTGGGTCATTCTTGAAAATCCCCGCCATTTCTAACCATGGGTTTTGTCCTTCACGAGATGGTAATTTTATTGGTAAAGGAACTATTTCCACTTCGGCTAAATGAGCTTCTAAGCGTTGTTGAAGTAGGGTTAATGCTGTGATTTTATCACTTGCTTCTACTTGTAATTCAGGTAAACCTGGAACAGTGGCAATTATTTTTCCGTCATTGCTTTGCTTGATCATGGCGTTAATTATATGGTGCTTCAAACCTTAAAAAATTAACGGGCGTGATTTTGCTCGGACAAGGTTTGCGGGGAAGTTTTGGCTGTCTCGTCGGGATTTGGATATTTGGGTTTCTGATTACCGTTGGAATCTAGATGTTAATCGGCGGATTTTTGAAAGGTTAGAAAAATCCAACTATAGCGTAGATTTTGCGGATTTTGTTAAGTGTTTCTTAGGAGGCAAAGTTACCGATTGTTTCCCACTTTCGGTTTGTTTTTTGCGCCAATCTGCGAACATTGCTGTAATCTCATAATTAAATAATTTAGCGTATTCCTCGCGATATTTATATATTTCTTCTAATATTTCATTTGTGAGCATTTTATTCTCCGAGCATTTCGTAGGGGGTACAAATTGTTGGTAACTCATATCCAAAGTCGAGTTTGAATCCGGATTTGAGGTGATTTTAATTTGGGTGCGACTCTAGCTATTAAAAAGTTAAGATATTCCATATTGATATATAGTTGAAAAAGGTATTATGAGTCAACAGTTGGAAGCAGTTTTAAAGCAAGCCCTTGAGTTGTCACCACAGGAACAGTTGGAGTTGATTCGATACTTGAGTACTAAAGTATCTGTGCAGTTGGAGGTTGGTGCAAAGCCAAAGCGTGATATCGCTGATTTCTATACAGTTGCGCCTAATTTATTGTCTGGGGTGGATGCTCAAGTGTGGGTTTCACAACTTCGGGATGATGGGATGAGCGGGAACCCAATTTAAGAACATAGTTATGAAAATTAGTCAAGCATTCTTTGGGGTAAACAAAGTTTTTCTGGACACTGCTCCGATTATTTATTATGTTGAGGGAACGCCAGGATTTGGAGAGGTGGTTCGGGAAGTATTTAATTTACTTGCTCAAGGTAGTTTTCAGGCTGTGAGTTCACCTGTAACCTTGGCTCCCGTGTTTAGTAATGCCAATTCGTTTGGGAAAGCCTCAAATTCAACGAGATTTTATTGAGTTATTGACAAATACTGATGGAATTTCATTTATACCGATTACAGCTTCTGTAAGTCCGAAAGCGGCGGAAATAAGAGTAAGCTATGGTTTGAAGTTGCCTGATGCATTTCAGATAACATCATTAATTAAGCTAATTGCTAAAGTTCGTTTCCTAGTCTCTAATTCCGAACTGACAGTAGGGTCTAACATTAGGTAATAAAGCCAAATATTAGAGTCAATAAAACAAAGTGGCTCGCTCATTGTTTACCGCTCGTGCATGTCTTCACGTGTCACTGAGCGTATTCCTGCAACTAAAACAGGGTTTTGCCCTAATTCATCTATGAAGTCGAATTGCTTTGCTTGTTTTTGAGGTTTCTTTAGTAAAATTATTTTTACTAAATTAACGGATGTTAACTCTTGTTTATATTCTTCGGGTATGATAATATTCCCCTCTTCAACATTAGCTTGAAATTCTACGATAGACATATAAGTATTCCTTTTTCTTATCACTTCATTTTAACTTAACTATAATAAGCTGCCATCAAGTATTTTCAGCTATTGCGATCGCACTCTACAAAAACCCAATCGCACTCCCACCAAAAACCAACCGCGATCGCTGTTCTTTAACTCACTCCGCGATGGTCAAAGACCACTCCTACGGAGTATCGCACATCCACCAAAACCCGATAAGCTCCCGCTTAATGCCAAAGGCATATCGCAAATCCCCCAAAAACCAAACCGCGATAAGCTCCCGCTTAATGCCAAAGGCATATCGCACCTCACCATAAACCCGATCGCTGCATTCTAAACAATTTTCGGATATTTCGTTTGTGTAGTTTTTGTTGTATGATGTTCTAGTTAGCCAGTTCATAAAATTGCGATCAAAAAGTCTATGATGCTAGCAAATAATAGTTGCTTTTCGCATAGTCAAATATAAACGAATGGTTGACTATCTACTTAGTTTGAGTCAGTATCACGCACAAGCGGGGGAACTTGCAAGCAATCCTGCAATAGGAGGGCTTATGTTTGTACCCTGGCACGTTAACTGACCTTGGTTGAACTACGCAACCCTTAATCCCCTGGCTAAAAGCATCGGGGAATTCTTTTCTTAAGATGTTATAAGAAGCATTAACATCAGCATTTATTAAGCCAGATTTGGAACGATATAAGCCACGTTTGATTCTTGTACCGTTTGGTTTCCAACTTCGTGGTTTATTTCCTAACTCCGGAATATCATCTAGTTCTAGAAAACTTGACTTACTAGTATAAGATTCTTCCCGAATACAGACTTTTATCCCCACTAATAATCCCTTGTAAGTTAACATATCAACAAATTTTTTATGAGGTAAAGAAACAAATTTTTGATTAGTTCGTTTACCCATATTACAATTGCGTTTCCAGTCTGGATTCAAACCGATTACTAAAGTATTAATACCCTGACAAGTAAGAATTTTAATTAGTAATCTTGATGCTCTATGTAGATAAGAATCAATCTGATGATTTCTCCTACGAGTCATCAGTTCCATTCGATTCGACCAATGTAAACCATGTAATTTTTTGTTGATACTACGTAACTTCGAGATAAATTTGTTATAGCGATTGTTAATTGATTTTATCGGTCTGCCATTAATAAGAATCGGTTGAAAACCGGGCTTATTTGTAGTTACAGCCGCGAGATTATTTATACCTAAATCAATCGCTGCAATATAGTTATTATCTGTATTGACTGCATATTTTTCTTGTTTTACTGTGTAAACTACTTCAATTACATAACAACCAGTTGCTGGTATAATCCGTACACAATCATAGTCGTGTGAATGTTTAGATTGAATACGAATATCCGTTTTATATGGGTGAATTATTCCATTTATTTTCGCTTTTTTATAAGCTCTTGTTTGGGGATAAGTCACTTTATAACGTCCGGTGTTACGTGGTTTATATTTTGGTGGCTTTGGTCTACCACTAAAACCGCTTTTATCCAGTTTCCATTGTTTTATTGCATTAAAGAAACTTGTCCATTCTTCGTTCACTGATTTCATCACCTGTTGAGCTAGAAATGCAGGTAAATTATGATAACAAGCTGTTTGTTTCATCAATGCATCGATGTTTTTGTGTAACTCTGTTTTGCCAAACTGAATTACACCATGACCATAAAACCATGATTGACGTTGTATATAAAGCCCTTGGTTGCGAATTTTGTTGGAATCTAAACAAAGTTGGTCGCATTCTAACCAATATTTATGGGATTTATTTATAACGTGCTTTTCTACCAACTGCATGGTTGTATTAAAAATATCGACCCAAACGCTATACATTAAACATGATTATTGAGTCGTAAGTACATTACACGTAATAAAAATCATTATGAACATCCGCAGTGGTGGAGCAACGCCGATATTTGATTATATTTGTATATATTTTTTGCGAAGTTTTGCAATACTTTGTTGCTGGCAGCAGAAGCAGGATTGTATCTACCGTTTTGGTCGCAAGAAATTTTGAATGGTGCAACTCGCAATCTGATAAATACGGGAAGAGTTACGGAAGAACGAGCTAAACCTCGTCCATAATCAAAACTGGAGTTTCTGTCATTGCGACGCAAGGAAGCAATCTCATAATCACGACTAAGAACTACGGTTCTCAAACTGGATCGGGTTTATCAAACTTGAGGAAACCATTAAAAAAGCTTTCCCTGAAGCAATGGTGGAAGTTCCTTTGGGTTTGGCGGAGATTATGACAAACGATTCAGGCGATCGTCATGTTCTTGCTGCGGCTGTGGTGGCTAAAGCCGATATAATTGTTACTTCAAATCTCAAACATTTTCAAGAGAAGGATTTAGTGTCTTGGGGAGTAAAAGCTCAATCTCCTTCCGGATTTTTTAACTGATATATATAATTTATACCCCAAGGAAATGCTGTCAGTTATACGCTTACAGTCTCAAGGGCTGAAAAAACCACCAATGACTGTTGAGGAATTATTGGAACTATTAGGAAAAAAGATGGAGCTAATCTGTCGAGCTTTACAAATAAACTTCAGATTGGTTTAGATAGAAGTGAGTAAGAGGTAGGTTGGGTGAAGACGGATGAGTAATCATGAAATCATCGAGAAATTTCTATCCGTCGTAACCCAACACAAATATCGGCATGAGGTCGATTATTTGTAAAATTGCGAACTAATCGAGGAGCGTGGATTGTGATGGGGATGACTGGGGTTTGGGAAGTATCCGCGTTTGGTTTTAGATCCCCGACTTCTTTGAGTAATTTGCTGATCTATAGCAAATTTCAGTTGAGTCCAACACACTAAAACCTCACCCCCTTCCCCTCTCCTTCATAAGGAGAGGGGTTAAGAGGGCAGGGTGAGGTAAAATTTGTATTGCACCCAAGTGAAAACCGCTATATTTGAATTCCTGGCTCTTATGTCGGGGGATCTGGTTGATACGTACAGTTGTGAGTTTGAGCGCCAAGCTTAGATTACAATTACTTTGTCTTGCTGTGGTGGAATCAAGGTGAAGTTTTTGAAGTTTAATCGGGTATGGTTAGTATGGCTGGTGGCGGTTTTGCTGTTGATTAGCTTTATTCCCGTGCGGATTGCTGTGACTTTTCGTCAAGCTCCGACTCCCCAGGCTATTTTTGTGTTGGGGGGTGATTTTGCTCGGACAAGGTTTGCGGGGAAGTTTTGGCTGTCTCGTCGGGATTTGGATATTTGGGTTTCTGATTTTCCGCAGTATTTAGATGAACATCAGCGGATTTTAAGGAAGTTTGGTGTTTTACCTTCTCAGTTACATTTGGATGGTGCGGCTACTGATACGGTGACGAATTTTACGAGTTTGGTGGATGATTTTGTGGCTGATAATTTACACCATGTTTATTTGATTACTTCCGATTACCATATGCGGAGAGCAAGGGTTATTGCAAGTGTTGTTTTTGGTAGTCGGGGTGTGGTGGTTAGTCCTGTGGCGGTGGCTTCAAGTAGGGATGAGGATGAGTCGTTGGTGAGGGTGGTGAGGGATTTTGGGCGTTGTTGGTTGTGGGTTGTGACAGGGAGGAGTGGGGCTGGTTTGAATCCGCGTTTGGATTGATTGATTTTAGATCCCCGACTTCTTTGAATAATTTGCTTATCAACTTGAATTCCTGGCTAGAAGTCGGGGATCTGGTCGATCATCACAAGTAAACAACAACTGTTCGTATTCTTTTAAAGCTCGTTCAAATCTATATTGCCTTTCATACAATTGCCGCGCTTTTTCTCCCATTATTTTCACTTGTTCGGGTTGCTGGGATAATTCCAGGATGATGTCTGCAAGCTCTTGTGGTTTATTGGGAGGGGTGTTAATTCCAGCACCGGATTTGGTTAATAGCTTATCTATGTAGGAATTTGGTGCTGTGATGGCGATTATTCCCCTTCCTGCTGCGAGCATTCCGTTGAGTTTGGAAGGTGCGACTATACTTTCTGCTCCGGGGATGAGGCTAACTAGGGAAATATCGCAGGCTGTGAGGGATTGGGGTAGTATTTCTCTGGGTTGTAAGGGTAATAATAGGATGTTTTCTAGTTGATGGGTTTGGATTGTTTGCTCTAATATTTTGGTTTTGGCTCCGTCTCCAATAAAAACAAATTTAATTGGTTTATCTTTGAGGATTGTTGCTGCTGTAGCTATGGTTTCAATGTCATGGAGTCTACCCATGTTGCCGGAGTATAAGACTGTAAATATTTCGGTTAGGTTGTGTTTTTGAGCAAATTTATTATCTTGTTTGTTGCAGTTTGGGATGTCTTCTATTGCCCAGTTTTCAATGATTGTAATTTTGTTTTTAATATCGGGATATTTTGTTGATAGAAATGCTTGCATTGAGCTACTGAGAACTATAGTATTTTGTGAATATTTGCAAGTGAGATAAATTAATTTGTTAAAGAGTTTAAATAAAATACTATTGGGTTTCATAATTCCCGACATGACGGCTGATTCGGGGAAGATGTCTTGGAGGAGGAAGTAATATTTGCCGCGTTTGAAGAGTTTGAATAATATGCCTAATATCCCTGCGTAGGGTGGGTTGGAGGCGATGAGGAGGGGGGTTTTGGCTGGTTGTTGGAGGGTGATATGGGTGAATGCACCAAGGAGGAAAAAGAGGGAACTGCTGATTTTGCTGAAGATACTGGTGCTGGATTTAATGGGGGAGAAGGAGCGGTGGATGGTGATTTGGTTTAATGATTTTGAGGTGGTTTGTTGGGATTGGGTTCCTGTGAAGATGTTGATGGTGTAGCCAAAGTGAGATAGTCCTTTGGCTAGGTCGGTGATTAGTTGGGAGGTGGCTCCTGGATGGGGGTGGAAGTATTGGGTGAGAATGGTGAGGTGGGGCATGACATAGGTATATAAACTATTGCAACTTAGAAAAAGCCGAGTATGCAGAAATTTTATCGTATATCTCTAGTGTTAAATCAGCAGCAATTTCCCAAGAAAATAATTCAGATTGCCTTTTTTTTGCATTAATAATTATCTCTTCTCTGATATCACGATTATTTAAGAGTAATTCGACAGCATCATAAAATTTATCAAAGTCTTTTTGCTTAACAACAATACCAGAGTTATTTTCTAACTGATAAGATATTCCACCTGTATCATAAGCAATCACAGGTAATCCAATCGCCATTGCTTCCAGAATAGTCAATGGTAGAGTATCCGCTAAACTAGGAAAGAGAAGTATTGTTGATAAATTATAAATAGCTCTTTGCTCAGATAATGTTAAAAAGTCTGTAAAAATAACATCTACATTATTTGCTGGGGGGATTTTTTGTCGCCATTGCAATGGTTCATCTGGAGACAATAACTTACCACCAATAACTACAGTGGCAGGTTGTGATAAACACGAAGCGACTTTAATTACTGTGTCTAATCCTTTGTTCCCTGTGTGGTTCCCAATGAACAATAAAATCGGTTTTTCTTGAGAAATACTAAATTTTTCTAATACAGTATTACATTCCTCTTGAGATGGAGGAGCAAGGAAAAAAGGGTTAATTCCATTAGGGACTAAATGAATTTTATGTTCGGGAACTCCTCGCTCTATCAGCATCTGTTTTTCATTGGGATAGCCAGATAAAATTGCATCTACATAATTTAATGCTCTGGTAATAGGTTGGGTTATTCCCTTTTGCCAAGCCCACTTTTGATAAGCTGGTAAGCCATAATTAGGATTCATTACTTCAAAAAAACCATGAGTTGAAGCTACAATTTTGATGCCAGCTTCAGATGATTTACGAGCTATTTTTTCAAAGGCTAAACCAGGTAAGGGATTCTGTAAATGAACTATGTTGGGACGAATATCAAGGATATCTTCTAAAATTGTACTATCTAAAAAAAAGGCTCTTAATTTTTTTGGAAGTAATTTATCTACAGCACCTAACTTAGTTCTTATTGTATAGTTTTTAATTTTTAATTTATCAAGATAAAATTCTTCATTTTTATCCCACATTCGCCATAGTTCTAACGGTAATTTAGCAGCCATAAAGCGACTATGCCATTCAGCAGCAACAGCGCCACCTCCTAAACGGCTTCCAGATGTTGATAAATTTACAACTATAGCTTTTGGTTTATCCATATTATTAACTCATGGCTGTTTTTGACTGTTATCTTTTAGACTACTTTAATTGTTTAAACCAGCTAACATATTCTTCCATTCCTTCCGCTAATTTGTGTTTGGGAACAAATTCAAGGGTTTGTAATTTTTGAGTATCAGCTACTAGTGAAAAAGGGTCTCCGCTTCGTTGTTTACCCGAAAATTTTATTTGGGGAGATTGACCCCAGGCTTGGCATAAGGTAATTGCAACATCGCGCACACAAGTACCAATTCCTGTACCACCATTAACTATAAAGGGAGTAGAAGAAGCTTTGTCTGCGGCTGCAATTAAAACTTGTACAGCATCTTCTACAAACAGCCAATCACGAATTTCATCACCTGTTCCATGAAGTTCTAAGATAGAGGGTGATTTTTGCAAACGGTGGCACAAATCCCATAAAAGCTGTTTTGTTAAACCAGGACCATAAACAGAAAATAGCCGCACAATTGCTATTTTTAAACCAAAATTATGGGCGTATGATTCACAAAGTAATTCGGCTGCTCGCTTATGGAAACCGTAAGGGGAGTAAGGGGTAAAATATCCATCCTCTAAAATTTTATCTGTATGATTATTGCCATAAATGGCAGCGCTGGAACTGACTACTAATTTAGTCTCCGGTACATTACCTCGAATCCATTCTAAAAGTGCTGCGGTGGTGGATACAGAACGACGGAAATCTTCAGCAGGTGCTTGTATGGATAGACCAACTGAACTACCTCCAGCCAAGTGATAGATAACATCTGGTTGACCTGATTTTTCTAATAATTGGCGTAAGTTGGAATCCTCAATTTCTCCGTTAACCCAGTAGGATATACCAAATTTGCTAGATATTTCCGGAGGCAATGCTCCGTGACCTAATCCTAAAACTTGGTTTCCTTTTTGTCCAAGATAATTAGATAGATTTTTACCAATAAAACCACGAGCGCCTGTAACCCATGCTACTACCATTAGATTTTATCCTCCGGTTTATAAGCAATAAAACTAAACGCACGTCCTGGTCTTCGATCAATTTTTGATAGTAGCTTCAGAAAATATTTAAAGGTAATTGGATTTGATAGTAAACTGGAAATAATCTTTCCTCCAGGTAGAGTATTGATTTTTTTATTTTAATTCATTTTTTAAAGATTCTTCTGTAAGAGGAGCGTAATTAATTACACTTTCAAAAGGAGCTATAACTTTATTTATTTGTAATCCAGATGATTTAATAGCTTCTAGATACTGTTTAAGTAAATAAGCATTCTCTCCTCCATAAAGATTATGTAGTGGATGAGAATTTAGAAATTTAGGTAAATCACTTGCAGAGGAGATGACATGTTCTCGCACAGCAATAAAGATTCCACCAGGTTTTAGGACTCGGTTTATCTCATTACATAATTGCTGTAAATCTTGTGCATGGTGCAAAACCTGTCTGGCAAAAACTAAATCAAAAGTCTGGTTTTCAAAAGGTAATTTTTCGCCAAATTCTTGTATCACCTCAATAGGTAATTTATTTTCAGTTGCTAGTTGATAAATCGCACCAACTCCAACTAGATTACTAGAGTCTGGTTCTAATGCTTTGACTTGCCAACCATCTTTGCTAAGGGCATAACTTGCTATTCCATTCCCAGCACCAATATCTAAAGCTATTCCGCATTGTTGGGGAAAAAATTCTTTGATTGCCTGCCATTCCTCTCCACTCCAATAACGCTCTGCGGCAGATTTTAATGGTTTGTCATAATAACAAGCTTGAACTAATTCCTGCTGCTCTGGTTGGGAAATTAGCCAGGAAACAGCTTCTTCCCAAGTTTGAAATTTACTATCGTTCATTTTCAGGAATCTCGCGAATAATTTTTGCTGGATTTCCGGCAACTATTGTCCATGCAGGTACATCTTTGGTTACTACTGAACCTGCTCCTACAATTGCTCCTTCACCAATAGTTATACCTTTAAGAATTACAGAATTTGCTCCTATCCAAACAAAATTGTGAATTACTACGGGAGCATTAGGAATATCTGTATAAACGTCGGGGAATATTCCATTTGAAAAGTTGATTGCATCATTAAGACGTTTTTGATGTGAAATAGGGTGTAAATCACTGTCCATAATAAAAACGTGATCTGCAATCAAACAACCTTTTCCTATAACAATAGAATTTGTACAAAAAATCCTGGAGTTTCCTATAAATGTGTAATTATTAATAAATAATTTACCTTTTTTATGTACATCTAGAAATCCATCAATAATAACTCCATCACCAATCTGAATTGAGATAGGATTAGAAGAATGATTAAATATTTTATAATTAGGACCGAACTTACATAATTTTCCATGATGCAGACGATATTTACCGTAGAGATGAAAAATTATTTTTTGGAATTTAGATTGTAAGTACATTGATGGTTTTTACTTGTAAATTTCTTTAGCCCATGCATAATTAAATTTCAACTTTTCATCTTTTACCTGAATCCAAGGATATAAATCATCGGGAATTTTAGGTTTTTCCACATAAAACGCAAATAGATTCTGCTGTTTTGGGAATAGCAAAGAAAATACTTTGTGTATTGGCTTAACTGAAGATACAAATATACTTTTGAGTAAGGCTTTTTTCTCGACGCTCACTTGAAAGGGTATATCACTACCATACTGATAGTAAAATCTGTGACGAGCATAAGGAGCATAAGTATTTACAGTTTTTTCAATTTCGCGCTCAGTCCACCTGTAAATGTAATTAGGAATTTCAGTATTATTAACTCCTCCAAATTTACCATCATTGTAGTAAACTGCTACATGTTCATAACTTTGAGTCAAACCCATCGTCTCTACAATTTTCATTAACCAACTGTCACGAGACTCAAAAGCAATAATTCCTATTTTCGATACCCGATACATTTCTAGCAAAGCACGATGAGGTGATTCACAGTGATGAAGCGCAGCATGAACTACAACAAAATCAAATTCTCCATCTTTATAATCTAATTGCTCTGCTTTTTGAAAGCTCCACTTGTATGGCGCGAATTCATCACCTTTTAATCTTGTATCCAAGTTGGAAATAACTACATTTTTAAATCCAGCATCTAACAACACACTTTGATCTGTGACTCCTCCACCTACCACTAATATTGAAGCCTCTTTATTCGATATCCATTTGGTAATAGTTTTTTTATAAAAACCAACCCTTACATCGGACATCATGCTATTATTTTCCATTCCTTACCTCACAATTAACAATTATAAAGCTATCAATCTATGCAATATTTTGCATGATTTGATTGAATTTTTTCTTTTAGTCCAATGATTGCAAATAATAAATACCAAAATGTATAATAGCCATATAAACTACCAGAAAACATTGCACCAATTGCATACTGAATATAAAGAATACCCAGCCAGCCCCATGAACTTTTCTTATTAAAAATTAATGTAATTGATTTAATAAGTGCATATACATAGAGAATTACAAATATAAATCCACCCAATACACCTGTAGAAAGAAAGGCTTCTATTATCAAATTATGTGGATATCCTACATATGGAATTTCTAATCCATGACCTGTACCCAAATTTTCACCAATTAATTGGATTGCTCTCTGATACAATTCAGGTCTTTGTATAAATCTAGAATCATAAAATTCATCTCCATTTAAAGTGGATGCAAATCTTTCTAATAATGAGCTACCAGAATTCAAAACGAATTCTAACCCAAAATTAACAGCTAAAACAAGAAAAATTAAAATGCTAATTATTTTCAATATATTAAGTCCTTGACGTTGTAACTTTACAATTAATAAGCTTCCACATATAATTAAGGCAATTATTGGACTTCTCGAAGCTGCAAATAAAACTAGAGAAACACCAAATATCATAAATATTATATTGATTAATAAATTAAGTTTATTATTTTTATTTTCTTGATTAGAAATCGAATTTACTCGATTTTTAATCAATAATCTTTCAAGGCAAATCAAAGTTAAAGATGCAGATTGATGACCTATAGAAATTGGATTTAAAATGTCGTTTCCAAGTCTACCCTGCTCAATAAATATTCTGCTAGTTTGTCCTTGAAAAATAATAGATGAAACTGCAACTGAAGCAATAGCTAAAATCAAGTAGGAAAAATAAAGATATTTATTTGAGTGCTTAATATCTAAAAATAGAAAACTAATTGCTGGCAATAGACAAATTCCGAACCATGTTAGTATATACTCACTTATATCTTTAGTTAAAGTTGTATTATATCCAGTATCATAAATTAAGCGAAAAGAATATATGATAATAAATAAAGTAAGCAAAGAAATTGGTGATAATCTTGTAAGTCCTGTATATATTTTCTGGGTTTTAATTTTTTCTGAGCTAAAGTTCAATCCCAAAAAAATGATGATTATGCTGAATAGTAATATAACAGCTCTATAAGGTGCTGTGATAAGACGTGATGCTGTCGGATTAGTTACAAGCATTGCAACCAACCCAAAGCCAAAAAGAGCAGTAGAAAATAAAAATATTTTGATTTTAAGGAGTAGCGAATAAGACGATATTTTTATAATCATATTGTTTAAAAAAAGATTATATCAAGTCAATCAAACAACCCAAAACA
>JAAUSO010000139.1 GCA_012033205.1 Richelia sp. SL_2_1
TGGTTTGTAGCAACCGCTCTTTGATTTTATTGGCATTGGTGTCTTTATAGCCAAAAGGCGGTCTGGGAGCGACCCAAATATGAAATGGAACCTTGGGACGATAGCGGTAAAGTTGTTGGGCGCATTCGGTAGCAGTTTGAGAAACCCCGTGAAATGCCCCGTAAACGGCATCAAAATGATAATTAGGAATGTCAACCCCAGTACCCAGGCTAGGAGACGCTAGAAGGGCATCTACGTCCTTTACAGAGTTAGTTATGTCCTTAATGAAGGCGACATTTTCTTTACTGCCGGAATTATCCGAGTGAATTGACCAGATGCGTAGAGGAGTTTTGTTGGTCGTGGGGGAAGTTTTTCCTTGCCCCCTGCTCCCTGCCTTCTCCTCCTCCTCAGAAACTTCCACTCGCATGGACATCAAAAGCGATTTTTCAAGTTTCTTAATGAACTTTTTGGAATCGGCAACTACCATGATTTTCTGCCCCGTCATCAGCGATGCAGAAATTTGAGCTACCAAGGAAGAAGAATCTTTACCTTCGTACCAGTGAACAATGCGATCGCCATTCTTCCAATCGTTAACAAAAATTAACGGTTCTTCTCCTTGGGGACGAATTGCTCGGAAGAAGTCCACGGTTATGTCCTCCATGTGCGCGTCGGCAATCACCACCAGCTGCGCGTTGTAGACGATGTATTCGAGTACTTCCAAAATTTGCGCCCGGTATTCCCTACAGGTTTTGCTATGAAGCAGGTGGGTTAGGTACTGGCAAGCTTCGTCTATGAATACACAGCCGTATTCCAGGGCTTCGGTGTTGAGCTTATGCAAACTGTCAATGGTGATGCTCAAAGCTGTGGCTTTGGCTAAATCGCCGTAGCTCAAGGACGAGTACATATCGGTTTGTAAGCGTTCTGAGAGGTTTTTGAGCAAGTTGACCCGATGCCCATTGTTAAGAAATTTTACATTGGGATGTTCCAATCGCCATTTTTTCAGCAATTCGGTTTTACCAGTTCCCATGTCGCTAGACAACACAATCAGTCCTGACGATGGAAGCTTTATGGCATCGGATAAATACTTGACATTTACCCGGACGTGTGGTTTATATTTGCTGCTCAGTCCCCGGTAGTTGATGTGGAATGAACGCCGATAATCGTCAAGTAACCTGGCATCGTTGATGATGGCTGTGAGTAAAACATCAGCGTCCTTTTTGCGGGCGCTAGCGAAGTCATCAACGCCCTTCTCTGGTCCCGGAAGTGTTATGACCTCACATTGACTTCCGGTAGCTTCTACAGCCTTCCCGGTGCGTATGGTGGCTTGGAACACTGCCCACCGGGTTTTGGTTTTGGTTTCGTGGTCGAAAAGAATTTGGAATTTACGTCCCGGTTGCGCCAGTGGCAGTAAATCTGGGTGCAAGCGTTCGTCAAAGTCTTTTCTACCAATTCGTCCGTTCCAAATACCGGGGAGGGCTATGGCGACAAATCCCAAACTCAACAAAGCGGCGGCTTTTTTTTCGCCTTCGCACAGGATTATGGGGATTTCTGGGTGTGCCAGTACCCATTCCCAGAAGTTTAGCGGATGCAATCTATCGCGGAGGCGCGATGCTAATGGGGAATTGTACCGCTTGATTCCGTACCGTTTGGCTACTTTGTCCCAAATGCAGTCGGGTACGTCAAAGTAGGTGACGCGGTTGGGGGTTTTGGGGGGCGATTCGTATTTGACGAATCTGCCTTTTTCATCAATTCGGGGGTAGGTGGGCTTAAAACGCCCCCATTCCATTGGTTTCCAGTTGTTATGGGGGTCTAGCCCGCTAATCCATAATCCACCAAGTTCGGCGTGAGCATAGCGCTTGAGGTAGCCGCTCGCGATTCTTCCGGTATTGGTGCGGGGTAGGGCGTTTGAGATGAATAGGTATTCGTAAGCGGTTACGCCCGCGATGTGAAAGAAGTTCGCGGAGATTAGCGCGGGGTGGATGGCGCTATCTATGGCGAGTTCTTGATATTCGTTGGGCGTTAGGTTGTTGGGGTGTTTGGTGCTTTCTGACATCAGGACACACCCCCGCACAACTCCCACCGAATCAATTCGGGAGGTTTTGACATTTTCGGTCTCCTTGAAGGTTGGAGCCGATTAGCACTTATAACTTCCGTTGAAAACGAAAAGAAGTTGCTATAGAACCTTTAGTCCACCTCAAAATTTGCTAACCTTATGGTGCTTTCTTGTTTGGTTAGTTGCGCTTGAAAAAGCAAGCAGCAGCTGATGGCGAGGTAAAGTCTGTGTGACAACAGACCTATCGGACGGAGGTGGGGTGAACTGAAGATTCTTTGTAGCAGTAACTCCTTTTCGGACGACTACTTTTCGCTTTTGGTTGGGGAAATTTATAAGCAGCTAACCAGCTTTTTCTAATACGCGAACATTGGCTGTAGGTTCGCTAAGTAAGAATTTTCGTTTTAGATGTCGATTCATTTTTTTGAAGATTTTGGGTTCTATGTGAAATATTTTTGGTCGCTCCTTTTTGGTTGCTAATTTTGGTCACTAAAAAGTAAAACATTTTTTGCAACAGCCATTTTTGTTTCCCATCAAGAATGATCAGGAAAAAA
Organism: Richelia sp. SL_2_1; assembly: GCA_012033205.1. Lineage (GTDB taxonomy): Bacteria > Cyanobacteriota > Cyanobacteriia > Cyanobacteriales > Nostocaceae > Rivularia. The sequence goes on from JAAUSO010000139.1 coordinate 2,584, forward strand.
TCAGCGCTTGAAATCTTTATGTAGTAATGGTTTCAAAAAAACGTGGTCGCCCGATGGGGCGTTTTAGTCGCCCGATGGGGTATTTTCTGTTAACTGCTCAAAGCAATACCAGAAAAAGCTTTGATGCCCAATTTTGCAACTTTTTTTGGTTAAAAATGTTGTTAACAAATTAGCCTGTAGAGCGTTAACACTTTTTGGGCATTGTTTATACAATTGAAATTCCTGAAATCTATTTAGGACAACGGTTTTATAATCTCAAGCCTCCAAAATATATTACCGCAAGGTAAATTCCCTTGGGCTGACTTAACTCGTTAAGATGTCAATGCCTGCATAAAGTTGTTTTGCTTGTTTTTGGTCAATCTTTCGTTTGCCCTTCTCCACCATGCATAGCCAAGCTTTGGTTTTACCCATCCACTCAGCTAGGGCTGTTTGACTTACTCCTTTGGCTTCCCTTTTCTTACGGATATCAGCCCCTGTCAAAATAGCTTCTGACTTGGTACGTACAATTCGTTTGAGTTTGAGTGGTTCAGATTTGCGTGTTAGCAGAGTGGGAATGGGGTCTGGAGGCATAATTGTGATTTTTGCTTTCCACAGTCGATCAATAATTTTTTCTTTTCTTGAATCAGAAGGTTTCTTAGCTTTGCTATTAGGTCTTAACCATTCCGAGTAGGTGGTATCGTCAAAAATCACCCGCCAATTCATGCTCATCAACAAAGTCAAAGCGCTATCCCATCGTTGCTTTAGGTTATAGGCTTCTCGCTTTTCTTGACGCGCTGCGTTAATCCGAGCTTCCAACTCTACGGCTTCTAACAAACTGCCAACTTTGTGTTCGTATTGGTTTTTATCCTGCATTTTGATGCGACTAGCCATTGTTAGGTGAATTGCCAGTTTTAGCGCCAACTCATCGTGGTAAGGGTCGATTTTTAAAAGTTCTGTGGCTAACCAACCAAATTGATGCAGTGCCATACCTGCTTTCATCCCCATTCTGTTGAGCCATTTTTCAGCCCAAGGACCGGGACTTACATTGATATAAACTTCTTCAGGAGCATCAACTTTCTCCGTGAAAATATTCTTTTGTCCTCTGGCATCAACCTCAATTACCCACAGGGGAGAAATGCTGACGCTAACATCAACTTTATTGCCTTTTGGTTTACCTTCAACCCAGGTACATTCCATCAACATCCTCCCCAAATGAAAGGCAATACTAGCAATTTTGGCAAGCTTTTCAGATACAGTTAAACGATGTTTTTTATCCCATCCTATTTGTTGAATTAATTCTGTACCTTTCAAAGAGAACCTGGGTTGATTTCTGATACTAGAGTTAAAAGCATAAGAAGCAAAAACTAACTGAAGTTTTGCCGCATCAATTCCCATTAAATCAATAACTTGAAGTGCAGCCTCCCATGCTAAAATATCACCATCTTTTTCCCCACCTATGTAAACCTCTACTCGATTTTTAGGATTGGTTTTGCTAATAGATTCAAAAACACCGAAATTATTAGCATCTTTTTTCCACTTATCCATGCGGTAATGAGATTCTACGCTAGCCCTTAGCGGTGCAGGGGTGGGTAATCCTGTAATTTCTTTAAGTGTTTCTTCAGTGATTGGAACTGATTTTGATGTGCTTTCTAGTAGATTTTCTAAAGTTACTAAGCTGAGTTTATCTAATTCCATCATTGTGATTAACTCACCTGCAATTCTGACCGCACAAACATCATGCATAGACTCTATAAGACTTTGCATATATTCGTTAGGGTCAAAATATGGAATAGTATCTTCAAAATTGACTCGATTTTTAGACGTTTTTCTACTAGATTTGGGCTTTTCTGTTTTGAGTTTTCTGGCAGTTAGAACGAGGACTTTATCCGATATTACATCTTGAAATAAATCCAGAGATGGTTTCATTTCATGTAGTAGAAAATTGTGCAGTTCTTGAGCAGTCCAATTCATAGATTTATGATGCTGGAACCATTTGTAGCCCATATCCCAAAATCCATCGGAAATTTCAAAAAACTGTTCTAAAAAATTTGGTTCTCCTTTCAAAACACCATCATCTAAAATAAATTCTTTTCTGAGAGAATCTGGAGCTATTTGAGTAATTTTCTCTAGGAGAAATTCTTCTATCAATTCGATAGTTGTTTGTTTGAAATTAGCTAAAGTGTCTTGGTCTGACATAATCTTTAAGTATTAATTGACCAAAATCGATCTGTGTATCCGTCCGCGCAATCCGCCTGCGGAGTAATAACCAGCCGCTTCAAGCGTTTTTACTAACCAAAACGTTTTGGTTAGATTAGATTTCGATAATTGAAATCCAAATCGCATATAGAATGGGATTAAAAACATTGCTTACGATAAAATCCCCGCTTCGCTAAAAGCTTGACTAAGAAAATCAAGCAGTCCTAAGTTATCCGCCCACTGGGTAAGATATTCATAGTCGAGGTTTTCAGCTTGCAACTTGAGTATTCCCAGCACGTCACGCCACTGCTTCTCAGATTGGCTCCCCCTGCCCCAAGCGATTTTTTGCAATAGGAGGTCTTCAGGAGAAATCACCCAAAAAGCTGGCATTTCCTCGACATCAAGTAACCTCCGTCGCGCCATTTGCGATGCTGCAAAGGTTGAAGTATCCGTAACGTACAGGTCAGCGTTAGCAATGGTTTCGGTATGAGTAATATTGAGCAGACCTTCGCGTCCCCGCTGTACATTCTCAACCGCACCCGCCGGACAGTAGTAACCTGCCGCTTCCAGCGTTTTTAATAACCAAAACGTTTTGCTTAGATTGGAGATAACAAAATCCAAATTCCGGGTAGAGCGGGGTTCACCATGAATGGAACTTGCAACACCCCCGCTAACGTAGTAGGGAATATTGAGCGACTCCAGAATTTGATGGAGTTTGCCAGCTGAAGTAATTGAATCTTGAATCCAGACAGTTTCATCACCTCCTTTTGGTTGGAAGCCAGGAAGAAATTTCTCTGCCAGTACCGCACGAGCAAAGTGCAGGCGAATTTCTTCTAATGGCGCATCGCGATTTCGGGATTTAATTCCTGCCAAACAAAGTTTTTTAATCCCCCGGTCATGAGAAGCAGCCATTTCAACCCGCTGCTTTAGGGACAGTTGGCGCAACCGAGCGAACAAGTAGATATCTGCATCAATGTTCGTGTCGGGGGCTTGTGGTTGGTAGCCGTTACGAACAGTGGTGTTTGTAAGTACTTGAGGAATTGCTTTTGGAATCATAATTCCTCCTTATCGCAGACGTACCGCTGCCTCACGTAATCGATAGTTACAATCAGCAACTATTGGACTACCATGAGCAACAGAAATTACCTGCAAGTCAGGTATGCTATCAGCTAATGCTTCTAACCACTGTTGATATGCATTGCGATCTGTCATAAAAAAACGCCTACCCAAGCCAGTGATACCGAAAAATCCACCCGATCCAATTGCACTTGTTCCTATCCACTGAAGTAGGAATTCTCCTGTGGGTAAGTGCTGCTGTAAATATGACTTGTTTAAGTTAAATAGAATGTCTGTAAACACTAGTGCCTTCCCCGTCGGTAATAACAGTTCATAAACAAGTTCTTGCGGACGAATACCAGCAGGTTCATGACAAACAATTCCGTATGTAGGTAAAATTTCCTCTGCGATTCCATCTACCGCCACTGTTTGTTCAACATACGGTTTTGCTGCTGCTGGACAAACAACTATTAGCTTCGGATAGCGCTTTTTATATACCCCAGCATCAAGTCTGTGGATGCGGTTAGGTACAACTAGAATTTTAGGCGTGCCTAATGACTCCAGATTTGCCATTTCCGATTCATTTAAGGCGATCGCGCTGTGAATCAGTAGGCTAGCGTCTCCTAATTTATAAAGCACCATTCACGCGGAACCATAACAGAACTAGGCAAAGTGCCGGTTACGTGCCAAAGATTTGGGGCTAGTTCTTCAATTGCACCATGAGGTAAAACGTGAGACTGCCACTCATCAGTAGAAGTGCTTTTATGCTGACGAGGTTTAACTGAGGAGAAGAAAGAATAAAATTGCTCAGAGTCATCGTCTTTTTTTTGATTCATATTTATCACACCTGTTGTTACTCGGTATCGTTTCCTTTCCCTAGTCTTTTTCTCAACTCCGCTTCAGTTAATTCCGGGTAATCTAAATCGCTCATTGTATAATTTGCTTCCCATTACTTAAATGGCAGTGTAAGTGGGTTGATGTTAGCGTTCACTTCTCCTCTTTAGTGGTTGCAGAGGATTATTTCTGTTTGTGCTTTTCATCTAAGGGAATTTTCCCTTGCGTATCCGCTTCTTCCACGGCTTTTTCAACTAGGTATGCCACAAGGTTGGCGACGGGACGACCTTGGTCATCAGCCCAGCGCTGTAATGTGTCAAAAACCTTATCAGGTAAAGTTACGTGAACTCGTTTACTCACTGCGTCTAACAATTCATTCATTCTTTTTACTCTTTTCATGAGCAGCAAGGTCTTCCTGATGCTCTTTTACTGCTTTGGTGGCTATGTAAGACAACAAATTTGCAACTGTGCGCTCCTTATTTTCTGCCCATTTAGTAAGTTCCTGATGTACTTCCTCGGAAAGTGTGACTGTAACCCTTGGTGGGCAGATACCACTGAGACTTCCTCCGTTTAATTCTGGCTCAAACTGCTCAATTAATGCAGCTTCAACCTTATGGAGTAGAGTTGTGTCGCTGCATTCGAGCCACGCTACACGGATATCGCCAACTTTCTTTGAAAACTGCTTTAACCTATTATGGGTTGCCCATCTTTGTGCAAGATTGATAGTTTTACCGATGTACAAAACGCGATCGCCCTGCATCACAAAATATATTGCAGGGCAACTGGGCAGCTGCTTACGTTCGCTCAAGGGTAGCGATGGCAGCGTAAGCGGGTTGATGTTAGCGTTTACTTCTCCTTCTCGACGTTTGGAGATTTGTAGGATTTCGTTTGCTGGTCTTTCCACTCAAAGTATTCTCTTAATAGGTTCTCTAAGCCTTGACTATTGTCAATGCCATTTTCTACGCAATAAATTTTGAATCTTTTAAGTAGGTCTTGCGGTACTAACCCCCTTAACAAACCGTAGTTTGGGTCTTTTTTCTTATCGGTCACAGTAGCAATATGCTGATGTCGCAACTTCTGCTCCATTATTTCATGCCTTTTTTCTAAATTTGTTTTATCGCTATGTTGCGACATCGCAACCTAATGTATACTATCAGATGAGACGCACAAAGTCTGCAACTTTTTTAGAAAACCAAAACCAAACCACACCGCGTCCCAACTTTGGCATAGACAACAACGACTGCAACCATGTCCAAAACATTGTGCAGCTCAATTTTCAAGCATTCTTAAATCCCCAAAAAAACTATGACAGCCACATCGATGTATCACGTCACACCAAAACCCGACCACTTGTTAAGACAATCGCTTGCGGCATTGGTATCAACTCTCTGTTGGGTTTTGCTCCGCTCTACCCAACCTACATTGACTGCCTTTATTTATTCTCCTTACCCTTTACGGGCGAAATATTTTCATTTTCTTCTAACCATCTCTGTACTAACTGAACCAAAATTTCGTTCATGCTGACACCTTTGAGGGCGCATATTGATTTGAATCTGGCTCTTAGGGACTCAGGTAGAAACATTTTGTAAGTTACCTGTTTTTCTTCTGACATGAAATTTAACCACGCTAAACGTCCACTTGATTATCCCTTTGAACTTAAAGTCAGTCATTAGGTTAAATGGGTGGTTTGTGTTATTAGCGTGGTTAGTGTTATCCTAGCTCATAGGACGCAAAAAGTCTTCAAAGTTTTTTAAAAGAACAACCAAACCCACACAGCGTCCCAACTTTGGCATAGACAACAACGACTGCAACCATGTCTAAAACATTGTGCAGCTCAATTTTCAACCATTTTCAAATCCCTAAAAAACTATGACAGCCACATCGATGTATCACGTCACACCAAAACCTGACCACCTGCTAGTGCGACCTTTCGCGGCATTAGACGCAGGCAACCGCACAACCCAGTGGATTACTCCCACAGGAAAAGTGATGACCATTCCCTCAGTGATCAAAAAGCTGGAACCGTGGGAAGAAGCAGAGTTTGACGAAGAATCTGTTTTTGTAGAAGTCCGAGACTCCGACGGTAACACCACAGAGCGCTTTGTAATTGGTGCGGAAGCCCAGTCACAGAAAGGCACTCCAGCATTTGAAGTCAACAAAGTGGAACTCGCAAAACACTTTATCTACGCCACTCTAGAACCAAGCGCCACTCAAAGCACAGTAGTTATTGAATGCTTGCGAATCGCCCTACCAGATGCCCGTAATCTAGAAAACGTCGCCCTTCTCAAAGAATTAGAAGGCGTGTATGAATTTATCCGCAACGGTAAGCATATCGTCGCCAGCGTTCGCCATATAGAACCAGTAGACGAAACCCGCCCAGCTTACCACTATGCCAAAGAAAACGGACTTTTTCAAAGTCCCAAATCCTTAAACGGCATACTCGACCTCGGTGGCGGTACTGGTATCGGTAGGCTCTACTCTCCCAGTGGTTCCCTCAATCGCCAAGCCGATGTTATCGTCCCCGGCACCTACTCTCTAGCAGAAAAAATCGACGCTGCACTGCTGCCAACCACTGGATTTAGCCAAGATTTGGGCTTGATTATGGATGCCATAGAAAACGGTACTTTCACCATCGGCACTAGTGGAATCGGCTTTGCAGACCTATTTGAGAAGTGCAGAAACACTTGGCTAGAAGATATTCGCGGCAAACTCCGTACCAAATGGGGGCAGTACTTCTCAGAAATTGGGGAAGTGCTGATTATTGGTGGTTCCGCATCCTTAGCAGCACCCATCCAAAAGTCCACCAACGGGCGGTTTAAAGTTGCTGCAAATCCTCAAACCATGAGCATAAAAGGAATGATTCTATGACCCAAGCGCGAGTTGTAATTAGAGGTTCCGCCCTGGAAATGGGCGAACACCTGCTGTCAGTGACCAAATTAGCAACCCTTACCGAGTTAATTAACGTCATGTTTTCCCGCTATGGCAAGCATTTAGAAGTGACTTGGGAAGTCTTACCCGACGGGAGTACGGTTAAATGTTCCTCACCAGAAACAGCGCCGGAAATAGTCAGCCCAACATCCGCACCAGAAATAAATTTTAAGTTTGATGAACCGATCGCAGGATTGTGAACCAACGACTTCACCACAATGCAAAAGCGATTGCCTCCTCCGCCAAGATTTAGCGAATCGCCTTGCAGCCCAATAACGGGATTATCTACCGCCGCAATTAAACGAATAGACAACAAAGGAATTATCTCATGACAACCAATAATCCTAACTGGCGTATCAAAGTTAACAATCATCCAGAACTGTCCGACCTACATACATATCACTTTGATGACGAAAGCGATATTGATAGTTTCGCTCAAGGTTTGCTGTGTGAAGGAATTACAGAATTTTCTATCTACCATAACGACGCTGGGGAGTGGGTAGAACAAGAAACCAATCCCTATGACTTTTTTACAACAATTGACGAGACTGACTTTCCAATTGCCCACGGTCAACTACTGCCCAACTTAGCAGGAGAAGTTTCGCTAGACATCATCTGGAGTTTAGCCCAGGGTAATAAAGACGCACTTAGTTTGATTGATAACCAACAATCTCGTGAAAAAGCAGAACGTATTTTTGAGAGCTTGTCAGAAGCGGGAGCATGGGACGAGCCAGAAAGCTTATTTCAAGAAGGCTGCGGAGAAATGTTCGGGGATGACGCGCCGTGGAAGTGGACGGGCGAAGTTGATAACACTTCTAGTACTGAATGCATCGAGAGTGCTGAAAGTATTCCTGGCATTGAAATAAACGCTCTCTTGCTCGACACGGAAATAGACGAGGAACTCACCGACGAATTCAACCTTGATGAACTTATCTAAATTCAAATTAACTTTTGTAAACCTTGACTCATTAGACAACTAAAATGACTAACCATCAACAGCCTCGAATCAAGATTCACGTTGCCGCCCCCGACGTTTCCCGTGCATCTCAAACCATCTTTGGGCTAGACACCGATGTAATTATTAAAGCCATGATGGGCGACGAAGACGCGACTACTTACCTAGCTGACTACGCCAACATCACTTTGAAGGCGCGGAAGAACATCAAACCCGTACTCAAACAAGCTGCAACAATCTATTCCGGCACAAAAGACATTAATCAAGCGGTGTTGTACCTGCTCAAATCTGCGGCTAAAAACGGCGGTCAAATAGTCCAAATGAAAGGGCAAGCCCTGACGTTAAACAAACAGTGGATGAACTTTCTCGAACAGCAAAAGCAGAAAGTAGCCAACGACATAACCGAAGTTGATGTCAAACACGCCCAGCAAATGAACCTTTTAACCGCCCAACATCAAGTAAACCTGCGATTGGGCAACATTGCCTACCGCGACAAGCTGACTAAAATGGGCAACCAAGTACAGCAGAAACTAGTCGGAATGCAATCCCAAGCCGATCGAGAGTATGAAGCCGCAAGACTTGCAGCAATCCAACGCGATGGCAGCCAAGCCGACTTGGGAGCCATCCCACAACGCACTTTACCTAATTCAATCGGTGGCGTTAACGACAGGTTTAACTTGTCCGGTATCACTGGCACGATTGGCGGTTTCTTTCGAGGTGTCGGTAACTTCTTCAGTCGCCTGATTCGCTCGCTGTAAAAACAAACGGAATGGTAGGTCATGAGCATTATTTCGCTCAAGACCTGCCAGAAAAATTGTGTGAAGCCTGCGGGATAGAATCCTTTGTCCCGCGAGTTTCCCATGAATCTTTTATAAGTTATGACGCTCCCGCTGTCTTCTTTAAAGGAGCTTACCGTAATGCAGAATCCACAAGATGACATACTATTGCAGCTATTTCAGCAGCAACCGTCTCCGGTTCAGCATCAAGAATCGGAGACACCGGAAAGCTTTACAGAATTAACCCCCAAAGACAACGCACGAGTTGAGGGTTTTCTAGATGCACTTTTCAAAAACGCCAATACCCTTGCCATAACCTCTAGTACCTTCACCGTTGGCTCAATTATGACGGCTAGCTTTGCTGTGGCACGCATTATCGCCATTCCAGCTTACGTTTGCACCATTGGTTACTCCGTCGCGGTGATGACTGCTGCAATTACTGCATTAGAACAATTCAGTATCGCCATCTCAGAAAAAGGTTTCAGCCTGGAATTTAACCCGGACTTTTGGAAATCAGTAAGCCGCGTCTCAACCATTGCTAGCGTTGGCTACTTCGCCCTATACCCCCACTGGCAAGCAGAAGAAAGGGCTGATGCTGGTACCGAACGTTACTACAGCACTCAACTTGAATTTACAAACCCCGTACAGCAAAAACCACCGAATTATATGGGTTACGGCATTGCGATCGCGATTACCGCAATTCTTGTTTTCTTACTTAAACGTAGGAAGTAACCATGTCACAAAATAAACAGTTTCAACTCGAACAAGATGCGATTGATGTGGTACTCCCCAGCCCAAAGCAATCGCGACAAAATCTTTTAAATCTTAGCTGCATGGGCATTGGGGCTTTACTTCTGGCTGGTACTTTCTACGGCACTGACATTAGATATTACGAATACTCGTATCAACCTACACCCTTTGAACTACGCAGCCACATCCAAAAACACCGAGATGAAGCTTTCCGGTTAGAACAAGAGTATAAAAAGCAGCTTGCCGACTGGAAGCAAGCACAGAAAATGGGTTGGAAAATCCCCAAACCCGTTAAACTCAAACATCACGTCCCAAACCCATCCGAGGCGTTAAACCAGCTTAAAAACGATAAATCGAACTACTACTTAGTACCCACCTGGGCGGTAGAAGCAGACGGCGAAACTCTACCAACCAATCCCGAATACCGTAAAGGTAAATTACCAAAACTACCGCGTAAAATTGCCGAGAAGAACGGTTACGGCAAGCCCTACCTCAAAACAGTTAACGACGCACCATACAACCCCTACAAAGCACTTTTAGGTTTTGGTGCGGCGGCGTGTTTCGGGTATGTTTCAGTACGGGCTAACGATAGGGTACGTAAATTGGCATTTGCTATCCCCTTGTTCCGCGCCAAGATTAACGAATTTTGGGCAAAAGGCATTATCCAACAGCGCTTAAATCTTGAGGCTTGGGTAGATTACGGGCAAGTCCAAGCGCGGGTAAATGCAGGTAGAGCCTTTGGCAATGCACTTTTTGCAGGAGATATCACAGAAGCCGAGTATACCGAAATCCGATTGGGAGCAGAACAGCAAGCCCAAATGCTAACCGAGACGTTACAGCAAAAAGCACTACCAGGACAATCAATAGATGAGGTGACAAGTCCTAAAAATAAAGTGTCAGGGGTGCAAACCCTCCGGGAACGTTACCTCAAATTAATCAAAGAACATGAAGCTGGCTGGTTATTCGCCTTCAAATTTAAACCTGTAATTGTTTCTGGGGACATGGGCAGTGGTAAAACCAGTTTTACGGCAGCCCTGGCGCTGTTGCGGTTCATCTGCTGGGGAATCAAGCCAGCAATGATATTAGACCCCCACGCGCACCAAAACACGGCAGAAAAATGGACATTTCTAGAAAAACTCAAAGCAGAAATCTACGGTAGAGAACAGGATTGGGAAAATATTAATGAAGGCATCAAAGGCATTTTTGAACGCTGGAAGACACGCACAGAAAAAGATGCTTGGGAGTCGATAATTATTGACGAGTTAACTACATATGCCGAGCAAGAAGCCTGCGCTAAAAATGCTCCCAAATTAATGCAAGGAGTAATTGGTAATCCTCGTAAAGCGCACGATGCAATGATATTAATTACCCACAGTAATACCAATGCTGGTACGGGTGGTTCGAGCGGTTTTAGTGATGCTAAAAAATCGGGGACTATCGAAGTTAAACTACGTTCTACTAATGACATGACACCTCTTTATAAAGGTGAACTAATTGGTTACAAAGATGCAGATGGGAACGTATTACCTGAATTCCAAATTACTATCCCACAGTGGTTAAATCCACGATTACTTTATGAATCTATAACGGATACCGCTAAAGCGGAAATGGAAGTTAAAAAACAGCAAAAAGAACAAGTAACTGATGATGATATACCTGCTGATGATTTACCTAAACATTTATGGAAAGCTGCGGTAAAAAGATTAAACGATTTGTTATCTCAAGATGCACCTTTGCAGAATAATGATAGTAATCAATCATCAGAAAATAAACCCCCAGCAGATGATAAGCATTGTTCAAATGTTAGCGAACAAGCCCAAGCTTTTATCAAGTATATGAAAGAACAAAACTTGACTAGCATCAAAGTACGCGATGCTTATCGTAATTTTAGATTTCAGAAAAGTAGACTAAATGCCGATGGTATGAGAGCGATAATGCAAGAACTTGAAAATACAAATATAGGTAAGCTAGTTGGCAACATATTCACGATTAACTAATATTATTTATCTGTCGCCTGTCACCTTGTTAGGTGATATAAACCCCTAAAAAAGCCTAAGAAGTAACTAGCTATGACAAGCGACAAATATGTCCAAAGCTCTGTGATAGCGTTGTCATAGCTTGGCGACAGCATGACCGACCGTTCTGTGACAGGCGACTCTCAAGGTGAGGAAGCGACAGCACAGGCGATAAAAATTTAGCTTCTATTTACTATTAAATTCTTATTAGGTAAATTATACTCTTAACTCAAAATTTTTCTTTATGTAATTGTAATTAACGTTTATCTTTATCGCGCTATATTTAGCGCGAAAGCAATTATATTATTACGAGTAACAGTACTTGAATACAAGCAATGTAAATACATTTTATAAATGTATCAAAACAGCTATTTTTGAGTTGCAAGCGTTACCATTAAGTCATCCATATCAGCAAGCAACACTCGAATTAGTTTACAACCTGCGCGAAAATTTGAATCACAAAAAAATCCGTTCATTATATTGTTCCGCACACTCCGGTTTCATTAATGCGGAAAGTATACAACTTTGCACCTGGATATTTCTCATGTGCGATTTGAGCGCCATGCATATCATCCTTATTAACAAAATATTCACCGCTCAGAGGTTCAATTGTTATATACCAGTTGTAATGGGTTTGCATTAAAGAAGGCTTTACACGGTCAAAAATAACTTGACAACGCTTCCGAAACTCCTCGCGTTCTGCTTTCCATTGCCCTTTTTGTTCTTCCGTCCACTGAATTTCTGGAAATATTCTTCCCCGACGAGCAGTGCGAGTAGGTTTATCTGTTTTCATATTCACTTCTCCTTTTTAAATTATTATAAACTGCGATAAATATTTTTAATATTATTGCTTATTATTGAACAATTGGAAGCTATTTTGAACAAAATTTGTTTGTGGGGTCATTGGCTTGTCACGAATTGAGTATCTTTCTCGTCTAAGTTAATAGATTCAACCTGAAAGGTAAAAAATCATGGCAGAAAGAATTAAATTTGGACAAGTGGAACCTGCTGCTTACAAAGCTATGCTGGGCTTAGAACAATATTTAGCCCAAAGCGGATTAGATAAAAAGTTATTATCCCTAGTCAAAGTAAGAGCTTCTCAAGTCAACAAGTGTGCTTTCTGTATTGATATGCATTCAAAAGAAGCCAGAAAAGCTCTCGAAACCGAACAGCGTCTTTATGCTCTTAGTGCTTGGCAAGAAACATCTTTTTTCACTCCCCAAGAACGAGCCGCATTAGCTTTAACAGAGGCTGTGACTTTAATTGCTGAAAACTCTGTAAGTGATGAGCTTTACGACCTAGTTAGTCGTCATTTTTCTCATAATGAAATCATTCAAATTTTAATGGCAATCTCCACTATTAATGCTTGGAATCGTATCGCTATCACTACAAAAATGATTCCAGGCAGCCATCGAGTGGAAGAAACAGTATAAAGGAATAGAATCATGGAAAAACTCACTCTTTATGCAATTTTAATTGCTTCATTTCATTTTATTGTGGTTGGAATACATGGCTTTGCTCATCAAATTATTCCTGTTCCAATATCCATGCTTCAGTCTTTATTTATCATTTCGATAATCACTATTACACCTGTGGTTGCTATAGTTCTGCTAAGACGAGAATCTTTTTACACTGGTATGGCTTTGTTGTTTGGTTCAATGCTGGGAGCTTCAATTTTTGGTATTTACAACCACTTTATAGTAATTAGTCCAGACCATATTTCCCAAATTCCTGCTACAAACTGGGGAAAAGTCTTTCAAATTACAGCTTTTTTATTAATGATTTCGGAAATTCTGGGGGTTGGTATTAGTTTATGGGGACTGATAACAAAAGAAAAGCGAGAAAGAATCTAGCTAATCAACAGAAAATATTTAATCAATATCGTCCCAGATTACAAGCCATTGCTTACCGAATGCTGGGAACTATAGGTGATGCCGAGGATATGGTGCAGGAGACATTTATCAAATGGCTTTCTGTTTCTGTGGAAGAGATACAATCTCCTCAAGCCTATTTGACAACGATTGTTACTCGTCTGTGTATAGATTATTTACGCTCGTCTAAGGTACGACACGAACAATATGTAGGAGTGTGGTTGCCAGAACCAATAGTTTCTCACTTTTCTAATGAACCAAGCGAATTAGTCGAATTAGCCGATTCTTTAGCAATGGCTTTTCTTGTAATCTTAGAAAGATTATCACCCGTAGAAAGGGCTGTATTTCTATTACGAGAAGTTTTTGAGTATGATTATGATGAAATTAGCCGTCATGTTGGTAAAAATGGAGCCAACTGCCGTCAGATTTTTCGACGTGCCAAGCAACACATAGAAGTGAATCGTTCTCGATTTGATACTTCACTCTCACAACAGGAACAATTAACTAGAAAATTTATTGAAGCTTGCGAACAAGGAGATTTACCAGGATTAATTGATTTACTCGCAGCAGATATTACCCTGTGGTCAGATGGGGGTGGTAAAGTTCAGTCATTGCTTAAACCAATGCAGGGTGGTACCAAAGTTGCTCGTTTTTTAATCGCTTTACGTCGCAGCAAGCTAATTCCTAATTACGATTCAGAATTAGTTAGGGTTAACGGTCAAATTGGCATAATATATTCTCTTAAGGGCAGCGTTCAAAATGTAGTTACTTTTGAATTTATCGCTTGCCGTATTCGTTCTATTTATTTTGTGAGAAATCCTGATAAATTAAGGCGTATTTCTGACTCTTTTTCCTCCGATATTGACAGTTCTTCGTAATGACTCGCTACTGCCCGTTGAATCCCTGGCTGAAAACTGTGGTTAGAAATGCAATCATATCGCTTAATTGGCTAAATTGAGGCTGTGTTGATAAAAATGATTCAGTCACTTTCATTGGTGGTAATTTTGTCCCATTAGCGCAATAAATGATTGGTTTATATGGGTCTAAGTGCATCATGCAGTAAATTGTCTTCTCGCCATCAGTCAAGATAGAAAAAGGCAGTAAATCGATTTGACATCTGCCAAATTTTAGATGGCGATGTCCTGCTATGGAATATTCTAGAGGCAAGAATTTGGCAACAATAAGGCGATTTTCTAGTTTTAGATGTACTTCATTTTCTCGACCCGTTAACTCTCCATGCCATTTATCCTTAATCCTGAGTAATTTGGAGGCAAAGTTAAACTTTCCTGGTTTCCCAGATAGTCCATTGTGCCATTGATAGAGAAAGAAAGCATCTTGTGGCAGTGTCCAGGGAAATGAAGCAATTTGCGCTTCAATCTCAGCGCTTGTTAATCCTGACTGCAAACGACTGGCAATTGTAGGGGCAATTTGGGTTAATGTAATGTCAAAACGGTTAAGTAATTTAAGTAGTTCGGTCATAGCGATTGCTTTTTATCAGAGATTAGCCGTCCTCAATTAAGACGAGAAAGGTATTTAATCTGTGACAGAAAATTTTTGAAGCGTAGTAAATCAGATGGCAATGTAGCGTATGCCTTACCATATCGCGCTTCCGGTGAAGCGCGAAGACACTGACAATTCTACAAACAAACTTTCGTTCATGCTGTCAAACTCATCACCACTCACCACCAATAAATGCAGATGCTACCAACGGACTTTAAACACGCAAACACAAGCTATATAAGTCCTATTCAACCGTCTAAATGTATTGTAAATACTAGAATAATTTGCTACATTGCTACAAAATAGGTAACTAAATAATTTTCTCAAACTGCATCTACCGATGACCAATTCCCAGCCAGCATCTCCCAACTTTGGATTCCTTGCGTCACACGATTCGCAATTGGCGCGGTTGGGTACTTTGGCAGAAAGGTATTTTGCAGATGACCCCAATACTTGTTTAATCAAACTACGGCAATTTGGCGAACTCTTAGCGCAGTTGGTAGCAGCGAGCGTAGGGATGTACGTGTATGATGAACGTCAAGTTGATTTATTACGCCGC
>JAAUSO010000140.1 GCA_012033205.1 Richelia sp. SL_2_1
GTATACTTTACAATTTGGTTTTGATCATTCCCTGAGAACTATATTTTACTTCTATAGGAATTTTAACTCAGTAATATATACTCAAAATCTCGCGATTAGCCAGACAGTTAAAAAACTATAAAGCCGCTGTGCTGGATATTCTGTTCATCTTTCACTTTATGTCTTCCGGAAGATTGACAAATTTAGTTTTTTCTATTCACCACATCAAATTGAAAAAATAATGTTGTGTAATTATAGCCACTAAGTTAATAAAAATACATATAGTAATTTTCTGGAGATAAAAGTATAAAATAAGTGTAAAAGAAAAAAGTTTACTGAGATTTGACTGAAAAGAACTATTCTGGCTGTGTGCAGGGTGCAGAGTACTAAGACGGTTGAGTTCAGAAGTCGGGTTTTGATTGCGGTTGTTGAATTTTACTAATATTTTAGGCAAATGAAAAAAGCAATCGGTAATTGAAAACTGCTTACCGATCGCTAATAATAAATAATTTGGAATTGAAAACCGAGCAGATATTAGATATCCAAATCTATGAGATCAAGTTTAGAACTGTGAGTCTCGATAAATTCGCGACGAGGTGCGACGCGATCGCCCATTAAAATTGTGAAAATTCGGTCGGCTTCGGCTGCATCTTCAATTTCTACTCTTTTTAAAGTTCGGGTTTCAGGGTTCATAGTAGTATCCCAAAGTTGAGTTGCCATCATTTCACCCAAACCCTTAAATCTTTGGATGGTGTAATTAGCGTTTTGGGGAAACTCATTAGTAACTAAATTTTGTAATTCGCGATCGCTATAGCAATAGTAGTGATTGCGTCCCCGTTCTACTTTGTATAATGGCGGACAAGCGATATATATGAAACCTTCTTGAACTAAAGCTTTTTGATACCTGTAGAAGAAAGTTAGTAATAAAGTCCGGATGTGCGCTCCATCAACGTCAGCATCAGTCATGATAATGATACGGTGATATCGCAGTTGGGTTGAATCAAATTCTTCACCTTTAACACCCAAACCTAATGCAGTGATTAGAGATTGAATTTCATTATTTTTGTAGATTTTGCTGTCATCGGTTTTCTCAATGTTAAGAATTTTACCGCGTAAAGGAAGAATCGCTTGGAAACGTCTGTCGCGCCCTTGTTTGGCACTGTTATGTACGAATATACCGCTTGCCAAGGCAAAGTTGTGGGTATGAGGAACTTCGATATCGTAAACGTCTACACGTTCTTCTAAACGTTCAATCTTGACTATGCGATGATTATAGTTAGCAACTGCTTCACAAGCTTTGTTAGTATCGCTTTCAAAGTAGCGTTGACAGAAGCTGTCAAAACGCAACAAAGACTTATCTTTTGTTTTCAAGCGAAATTCTTGATAAGCATTTAAGTCAAGAGTACCTTGTTCAACTTCGATTTGCTTGAGAGCCGCAATCGTTTTACGATAGTACGTCTGGTTGAGTGCTGCTAGACGCTTAGTGCGAAATTCAGGTGTCCATTGTTCTTGGGTTTTTTGCCGTCGCCATTTTAACAATGTTTGATTATCCCATTGTTCTTTGGCAATTTGCGAGCTTCTAAGACGCGCTTGAGGATTATTAGCAAAATAACTGGTAACTCTTTGGGATTGAGCTAACCGATTTGATTCATTGCTCCAATATTCTTGCTGCGCTTTGTTCAGTTGTTC
Source organism: Richelia sp. SL_2_1 (assembly GCA_012033205.1). Classification (GTDB taxonomy): domain Bacteria; phylum Cyanobacteriota; class Cyanobacteriia; order Cyanobacteriales; family Nostocaceae; genus Rivularia. Next base: position 1,669 of record JAAUSO010000140.1, read on the forward strand.
GCGATTGGAAACGCGATAATTTTCGTTACTCTCGTAAAAATCATGCCACTTACTTACCATATAAGCTTTATAACTTTCCGAATTCCATTGCGCTTTCGCTTGTTGTGAAAGAATTTGCCGAGTTTGAGGTTGCTGCATCCGTTCACTCATCTTGGCACGAAATTCTTTAGTTTGACGAATTGCGCGGCATTTATCAATCGTATCTTGACGATGTAATGTTTTTTGGATGTGAGAACGGTGTAACGCTAAATGTTCTTGAGCGCTCAAGCGCTGAATGTTTGTAGGATTATTATTTAACTTGTTGAAATCAACATGGTGACAGTGTTCGCCGTCTGCCAATTGATAAACACGATTCCAACGATTATGCCAATCCGCTAAAACATGAGTAAACAACCAAGAATCGGAACGAGGATTCCAAACCATCTCGTAACCATCAATGGTAATTCTTGGTTCGCTTGAATCAGAGAATTTACGGTATAGCGGCATTAGAGAATCATCAGGTGTTAATGATGCGGCTTGTTTATAAGTGCGATCGCGCAACATAAAACGATGATCTGGGGTACAAATAATTGTTTGCCCATTATCTAAAGTTACCTTGATAACTTGAGCATTTGCCTTGGTGATCCGGGGGTTGATAATACGTTCGATGCCAACAGTGCCATCATTACGAATGGTATAGCAAAAATGCTCTTTACCTATGGCTTGTTCGGCAACAATATCTTTAAAAGAAAGCGAACGTCCGTCAGCTAATGCTACAAGGGTATCACCATCAAAACACCCACCCGCAGAATCCCCTTCCACAAGATAAATTTCTGATTCAGCTGGATCGCGAGTAGAACAATCTGCTAACTTGCCTGGTAATGGTGAAGACTCTAGCACCGATTTACGCCGTACCAATTCCCGTGCATGACGAGCGGCTTCTGCGGCTTTAAATGCCTGAATTGCTTTCTCTAGAATGGTATCGACAACTTGGGGATGAAATTCTAAATACTCGTTAAGAGCTTCTCCCACAAAAGAATCAACGATTCCTCGAACTTCGGTATTACCTAATTTGGTTTTAGTTTGTCCTTCAAATTCCGGTTCGGGTACTTTAACCGAAATCACCGCAGTCAAACCTTCCCGCACGTGTTCCCCACTCAGGTTTGACTCATTTTCTTTAATTTTATTACGTTTGCGAGCAACACTATTTAAAGTACGAGTCAGAACTGCCTTTAAACCTTCCAGGTGCGTACCCCCATCAACGGTACGGATATTGTTAGCAAAACCCAGCAAACTATCCGAGTAAGCATCAACACACCACTGCAAGGCTACTTCTACCTGTACATTATTGCGCTCGCCTTGGACATAAATTATTTCTTCATGTAGCGACTGCTTGTCGGCATTCATATAAGCTACATATTCTTTAATTCCGCCCTTATATTCATAAACTTCGACATGGGGCTCACCGTTTTTCAATAATTCTAAACGGTTATCTGTAAACGTAATTCTGACACCCGCATTCAAATAGCCTAACTCTCGCAAACGACTAGCTAGAGTATCGTAATCAAACTCGGTAACAGTAGTAAAAATTTGTGCATCTGGCTTGAAGCTAACACGGGTTCCAGTGCGATTTTCTTTATAGGGAACAGATTTTAATTCCGAAACCGCTGCACCGCGTTCGTAACGTTGGGTATGAACTTGATTATTTCGCCAAATGGTCACTTCCAGCCATTCTGAAAGGGCATTTACTACAGAAACACCTACACCGTGCAATCCTCCAGAAACCTTATATCCGCCGCTACCAAATTTACCTCCAGCGTGCAATACAGTCAATACAGTTTCTAACGCCGATTTTCCGGTCTTGGAATGTACATCGGTAGGAATACCGCGACCATCATCTGTTACAGTACAAGAACCATCGGCGTTGAGTACCACCTCTATATGGGTGCAGTAACCCGCCAAAGCTTCATCAACAGAATTATCTACTACCTCGTAAACTAAGTGATGTAGTCCTCTCGGACCAGTAGTACCAATGTACATCCCCGGTCGTTTACGAACGGGTTCGAGACCTTCGAGAACTTGAATCTGCTCGGCATTGTAACTGCTCGTCATGAAAATCTCCTGATTCTTGGGGCTTAAAGTCGCCTAAAAAAACATAAAAGTCAAAAACACTCCCAAATTCTAACACAAAAGCCTTACGGGCGACTCTAGAGCTATTAGAAGTGAAATTTATTATAGGGGTTATACCTGTTCTAAATAACAGTATTGTTAGCAAATGTTACTTTTTTGATTTCCCCCTCAGTAGGTTCTATGACTGTAAATAAAGGTTTTAACTGTGGAAAAAAGCGATTACGAGAAACTAAAAGTTAAAGGTTAAAAATTATTTCTTTTTAATTTTGACCAACCGATTTTAGGTTGAAAAGATTAATTTACGGTAAAATCAGTCATTCGTTTGAGAAAGTTTACAATCCACTGTTAGGAGTAGACTCATAATAAATTACAGATCAATCGATGACAAAGTTAATTGTAATTTGCGGTGCGACAGCAACAGGTAAGTCTGGGTTAGCTTTAGCTTTAGCTCAGCGTTGTGGTTCCATTATTATTAGTGCTGATTCTCGACAAGTTTACCGAGAATTCAACATCGGTACGGCTAAACCAACAATTACTGAACAAAAGTTAGTACCACATTATTTAATTAATATATGCAACCCAACTGACACAATGACGGTTGCTGACTATCAACAACAAGCACAAGGGATTTTAGGTCAAAGGTTAGAGGTTATAGGTCAAAGGTTAGAAGATATTCCCCCCATTTTCCTAGTGGGTGGTACTGGATTGTATATTAAATCAATCGTGCGCGGAATGAAAATTCCCAGAGTTGCACCCCAAATAGAATTGCGATTGCAACTTGAATCCATTGGTCAAACTCAACTCTACGCTATGTTACAACAAGTTGACTCTGTTGCAGCACAAAAAATTCATCCTCACGATTCGGTACGGACTTTAAGGGCTTTGGAAGTGTTTTATGTTACTGGTTGTCCAATTTCTGATTTACAGGGAGAAAATCCACCGGATTATCCGATTCTACAAATTGGTTTGGATTGTGATGTGGAGCATCTGACAAATCGTATTGCACGGCGAACGGAAAGTATGGTAAAAGATGGTTTTGTTGAAGAAGTAGAATATCTTTGTCAAAAGTATGGGGTAGATTTACCTTTACTCAATACTTTGGGATATCAAGAAATTAAGCAATATTTAAATGGAGAGATTTTTTTGGATGAAGCTAAGGAATTAATTGTTTTACATACACGTCAATTTGCTAAGCGTCAGCGTACTTGGTTTAGAAAAGATTGTTCAATTGAATGGTTTGATAGTGAATCTCCAGATTTATTAGAACAAGTTTGGTTGAGAATCCAAGAGTTTATCGGAGATAAAATTTCCAATAATTTGACTTAGATAAAAATCCAGAATAAAACAAAATTCAAACTTGTTTCTATACAATGAATAATACAATTCATAATTTATTATTATTAATTTCTGTTAGCTTGAATATTTGCTTTTTGTTATTTGCTATTTCGTTTATTCTCCGCAAAGGAGGAATATTTTATATAAAAAGCAAAATTTCCCATCTGAGAAATAAATCAGAAAATAAAGTTTGGAATATAAATGCTTATTACAAACATAAAAAGAGTCAATTTGAAATACTGCCTAAATCGAATGATTCTATTGTATTTTTAGGAGATAGTTTAACTGATGAAGGTGAATGGTTCGAGTTATTAGGAAATCCTCAGATCAAAAATCGCGGAATTTCTGGTGATACTACGGCTAGAATATTAAATCGTCTAGATACAATTATTAATACAAAGCCAAAACAAATTTTCTTGATGGTAGGTATTAATGATTTTGCTAATGAAAAGAAATCCATTGCAGAATTATTGAAAGGATATCAAGAAATTTTGAGAGATTTACAAACTCATACTCCAAATACACAAGTATTTATTCAAAGTGTTTTACCAGTAAATAATGATATAACTTTGTTTTGGCAAAATAACGATATTATAGTTAAATTTAATTTTAAATTACAACAATTAGCAAAAGAATTTAGTTACCAATATATCGATGTATATTCCCATTTAGTAGATTCAAAAAATCAATTAGATGCTCAATATACTACAGATGGAGTACATTTAAATGGCAAAGCTTATTTAATTTGGAAAGAAGTTATATCTAAATATGTTGGGGAAAATTAATCTAAATTATCAGGATTGATACCCATTTCGCGTAATTTTGCTGCTAAAAGTTCTGCACGAGAAAGTGCTTGTTGTTTTTGTCGCTTTTCAGCATCGGCTTGTTGTTCAGCAGTTTGAGCGCGTTGTTCGGCATTTTGAGCGCGTTGTTCGGCAGTTTGTGCGCGTTCGTCTCCTGTTGGTAAAATGGTACCATCTTGATAGCACCAACGTAGCCAACTATCTTGTCTCGCTTCAAATTCTCCTTCCCACAAAGTTAAACCCAATCCGACTTGCTCTAACCATGTTTCGTTCGTTTCTTGATAGCGTCTTCCCACAAGTTGATATATGTGAAGCTGTTTTTCTCCTAATTGCCGATTTGGGTCATATACTATGTAGTAACTTGCTCGCATCTGTTCGTAAGTTTTCAGCTTTTCTCCTAATTCATCACCGATTTTGTTCGAGACAATTTCAACTATAACTTCTGGGGATTTACCAAATTCCCAAACCATATAACAACGATTTTGTTTCTCCCACCAATTTTCTGGTACTTGAACATCAAAGCTGAGAAAGACATCGGGTACTATGGGAGGCTGTTTGTAAATATGGTAGATACCGACATTTGCTGATGCTAAAAAAGTTTGATTTTGTAAAGAACTATAAAGAGAACTGACTAAAAGCCGTTGTTGTTTTTCGGAAGCAAAGTTATCCACAGGAGTGTCGTCTTCGGTAACTAATTTGTTAGCGTCTGGGATGTAGAAGTTATCCTCAGATACTAAAATTTGTTCAACCATAAAATTATCCACCGATTTCGCGTCTTTTTTCTAGTTTAATAAATTTTTCATCAGCTAGTTGATATATTGTTTCGCGAAGTTCGTTTAAAAAAGCGAGTGCTTGATTTAAATCATTTGTAGTTTGATGTTATGACAAATTTTCTAAATAAAAATATGCGCTTAACTTACTTTCATCGTCACATCAACACCATCACTAACTAACCTTCCATCCTCCATATAAATAATTCTGTCACCGATATCTAAAATCCGATTATCGTGAGTAACTAGCAAAATTGTACAGCCTTGTTCTTTTGCCAATTTATACATTATTTCCACCACATCACGTCCTGATTTTTTATCAAGTGCAGCGGTTGGTTCATCAGCCAAAACTATTTTGGGGTGACTTGCTAAAGCACGAGCAATTGCAACTCTTTGTTTTTGTCCTCCCGATAGTTTTTCGGGATAATAATCTACTCGATTTCCTAAGCCAACTTGTTCTAAAATTGCCGTAGCTTTAGCCCCAATATCTTGTTCTAAAAATTTATCATGCAATTCTAAAGACATTTGGACATTTTGTTTTGCTGTTAAGAAACTCATCAGATTATGTGCTTGAAAAATATAGCCAATATTTTGACGAATTCTAGTTAACTGCTTTTTGCTCGCTCCACAAATTTCTTGTTCTAAAATCTTCAAACTACCTTCTTGAGCAGAACGTAAACCACCCATTAAAGTGAGTAAAGTCGTTTTTCCGGAACCAGATGGACCAGTTAAAATTACGATTTCTCCAGCGTTAACATCTAGATTGATATCAAATAATACCTGTTTGCGAAGATTTTTATCTCCAAAGTAGTGATTGAGATTTTGTACAGAGATAGCGGGTTGTATTGACATGACTTATATAATTAGGAATAAAAAACATCTAAAACAAAACCAACTTGAGAAGCAGTATTTAACAAAATATGTAAAGGACGATGAAACTAAATATGTGGTTGTGGTTAATTTACTAAAGTTAATCCGGGCTTTTGACTTAATTATCATCTCTCTTCATTTCTTCCTCTGTGTCCTCTGCGCCTCTGCGGTTTTTAAAATCAATAATCCTCATCCCAACAGATTTCTTAAAAAATATTTCTACAACAACATAAAAAATAATCACTGATAACCAAGAAATATCCCATAATGATGGATTAATCAATGAGATAACAATCGTAATTAAAGCAACAGTTGGCTCTATCAATGAGTTTATTTTTATATGATTAATAGTTGTATTATCTAACTTTTCATCTACTAAACGACTATGAGTTGCGTAAGTCCAATTAATAAATGAAAATAAACCAATTAATAAAACATTAATACTATAGCAAATTTGAACTATTGCACTTTGGGGAAAATACATAATTAAAACATTGGAATAAGGAATAATAAACAAACACATTAAATATATCAAATAAAGCCAAAGATGTACTTCATTTGTTTTTTGGTAATAACTAAACTGTTTTACATGGTCTATCCAGTAAAAAGCCAATATCGCAAATGTAATTAAATAGTTTCCTAAAGGTTCTAATTGCGATAATAAAAATTGATTAATTTCGATATTGCTCAATGACTCGGCAAATTCGGGAAAATCAAATCCAAAAATTGTCAATGCCATTGCTAAAGCAAAAATAGTGTCGGATAATCTACCAAGGTGACGAATCATATCTTCTCCTATTATTAAAATTATTCTTCGCGAACCTTTGCGCTTACCTCCGTGCTCCTCTGCGTTTAAAAAACATCAGCAGGGTCAGCACTTTGAAGTTTTCGCATTGCAACCAAACCCGAAAAACTACACATAATAATAGTTAAATTCAAGACGAATATAGCCCGGTCAATCTTCATTACTATAGGTAATAAAGTCGCTGCAAAAGTAATTTGATATAAACCCATTGATAACAACATCCCAGGTAAAAATCCTAATACAGAGAGAATCAAAGCTTCTTGCATTAACATCATCATTAAATAGCCGTCACTATATCCCATCGCTTTCAGAGTTGCGTATTCTGGTAAGTGTTCTGACACATCTGAGTAAAGTATTTGATAGACAATGACGATACCAACGATAAATCCTACCACTACTCCAATATTAAAAATAAATCCAATACCTCCACTTTCCCAATATTTTTTTTCTGTTTGAGCAAATTCTTGTGGTGTTAATACTCTGACATCTTGAGGTAAATTTGCTTTAAGTTGCGACTGTACTTTCTCTACATCTACATTCTTTTTTAAATTAATTAAACCAACTTCAATTTGATTTACTTGACGCTTTGAAAAAAGCTTTAAAAAGGTAGAATCACTGGTAATAATGTTTCCATCTGCACCAAAAGATGCACCCATTTGAAATAAACCAACAGCTTGAATAGTTTGTTCATTTACTAAAGTTTCGACCTTTCCTTGCTGTTTTATCAAATCTGGAATCAGACCATATTCTGGACGAGATGCACGGTCAAAGATAACTTTATTTAATTGTTTTAATTCATCAAGATTTTGGTTGATTTCGGGAAAATCAAAAGGTGGATTTGCTGGGTCAATTCCCCATACTAAAATTGCCCGATTAATCCGAGTTTCTGGATTACGCCATTCAGCAGTGTTAACATACAAAGGATGTACAGATTCTACACCTTCATATGCTAAGGTTTGCTGTAATCTTTCTCTGGAAAAACTTTGTACTGAAATTAAACTTTGAAATTGAGGATTAATTAAAACTAAGTCAGCTTGTAATGTTTGATGCGGTTTTGTAGCACTATCAAATAGCGCATCTAATAATCCTAATTGTACAAACATTAACATATCAGCAAAAGCGATTCCTGCTAAAGCAATTGTCAACCGTGTTTTCTCTTTTTTTAGCTGTAACCAAGCTAAAGGTGTACGACGAAATATTTTATTTAACATAATTGGTTTTGTAGAGACGTAGCAATGCTACGTCTTTTATAATTTATGAATTCTAACGATTTGCTTCTCTTTTCATCGTCCAAAATTGAACTGGTTTTTCTCCAGTTCTCAAAATTTTAAAACCATGTCTTTGATAAAAACGGACGGCTCTTTCTGTTGACGTTTCTAAATAACAAGGTAAATTTTCTTCCGAAGCTTGTTTTAGTATCGGTTCAATTAATAAACTACCAACTCCCTGTCCTTGGTAAGCAGATGAAACACCTAAAGCAAATAAATACCAATGTGGTTGATCCATATCTCGTTCGTGATATTTCTCAAATAAATTAAACAGAGGTAATAATTTTTTCAATCCCCTAAACCCAAGTAAAAATGGAGTTTTATAAAATCCTGCTTGAAGAATTTTTAAAAAATTTAAGGGATATTCTTTTGGTGGTATCCAAGCTGCAATACCTTTAATTTCCGGAGTTGTATATATATGATTAAATGGTTGAGCATAGCGTAAAGTTGCTGACCATAAATTACGAGATACTTTATCCTTTTCACTATGTAATTGAGGTAAAATATATTCCACAACTGGGTCTTTACTAAATGCATCAACAAGAGTTTCTGTTGCTTGATTGATTTGCGTTTTCTCTAAACAGATAATTTGTGTATTCATTGGATTTACCTCTAGCTTTCTCAAATTATTTAAGTGAATCATTTACCACTATCAATTAACAACTAAAAATGTATATCAAACATTCGTTATAAATAAAATCATCAATAAATCATAATTCAATCTCAGCCTGAACTTGTAAATTAGTCAACCCTGAAACTCGTTTACTATCTTCAGGATTCAGACGGATTTTGACATCAATTACCCGACGGTCTAAATTTTCTCCTGGTTCGTTACTGAAGACGTTTTGTCTATTAACTTGTAAACCTATTTGTGAAACTTCCCCTTGTAATTTATCCGAAAAAGCTTGTCCGGTAATTAGTACTTTTTGACCTAATTTAATTTTATCAATATCAGTTTGATATACCTCTGCAACTACCATCATTTGTTGAGTTTGTCCCAATTCAACAATACCTTGATCAGCCGTTTTTTCGCCTGCTTGCGTGTAAATTTTCAGAATTTGTCCTGTCATCGGTGCGCGGATATAAGCTTGTTCTAAGTTAGTTTGCGCTTGTTTTACAGCAGCTTTAGCATTATCTATTTCAGTTAATGCTGCTTGAATATCCACCGGACGAATTTCGCTAATTTGATTTAAAGTCGCTTGTGCTTCTCTAATTTGTTCGCTTCCCGATGATTGAATGCGATTGAGATTTGCTTGTGCTTCTAAAAGTTCTTGCTTTCGGGATGCTTGAATACGGTTAAGATTTGCTTGTGCTTCGTTAAATTGCTGCTGTACCGTTTGTAAAGTTAAGCGCTTACTATCTCGAAATGATGTCGAAATTGCACCTTGATTAAACAGTTTTTCATAGCGTTGATATTCAGAATTTGCATTATCAACTTCTGCTTTTAAACGTGCAATTGTTGCAAGTTGTGCAGTAATTTCGGTGTTTTTCTCAGCTTCTAAACGTGCAATTGTTGCCAGTTGTGCTGTAATTTGGTTGCTTCTCTCAGTTTGTAAACGTGCAATCGTGGCTTTCTGTGCTTCAATTTCTCCAGTTTTTGCCCCTGCTTTCACCTGTGCTAATTTAGCTTGTGCTATTCTTACTTGTTCTTTCGCTTGTAATACTCCATCTTGCAAACGTTTTTCAGAATCTAATATTGCAATCACATCTCCTGCTTTTACTTTTTCTGCTTCTTTGACTAATAGTTTCGCAACTCTATCACCATCCAAAGTTAAGGGTGCAGATAAATTAATTATTTCTCCCAAAGGTTCCAATCTTCCCAGAGCAGCAACTTTCTTAATAGTTGGTAGTGCTTGAACTACAGGTTCTGGTTTTAAAAAAGCAGTTTGGGAAATCCCATAAAGTGCAATACCACCTGTAATTACAATTCCTAATACTACTACACCAATGACTTTATTCGTAGGTTTTATCAGTATTTGCATAATTTAATCACCCATTACCTCTTCCCTATTCCCTCTTCCCTAAATAAACAGTTAACATTTTCGCTAATAATTCTCCTTGTTCTTCATAGGAAGCTATTTCCTCTCCACCACACATCCTTGACGTAAATATCCCTCCAATTAGATTTAAAACAAAGTCAACTAAGGGCTTTTGTTCAATTTGTAAATAATCACCTACAGCTTTTTCTGTTTGTTGCCAAGTCTTTTTTAAAGTATCATTACTTAATATTTCACTACGTTCTTGCTGTTGATAAAAGTCATAACTTAATAAGGTTTGCTTGATAAAATAATCTTCGTTTTTTTGAATAAATTTCATCAAGATTTGGATTCTTTCTGCTAATGTTTCGGGACTACCTGCTTCGGCAAAAAAATTAGATAGATCCTGCTCTGTCTGCTCCTCTACTAACTGTAAATACAGAGATTCTTTATTCGGGAAATAATGATATAAAGTCCCTGTTGAAACACCCAATTCTTTCGCAATTTCCCGCATGGTAACGGAACCATAACCTTTCTGAGCAAATAAATCAAAGCTTTTCCATAGCAGTTCTTTCCTGTACTTTTCGTGGTCTACAATTTTCGGCATTCAGTCAATCAGATTACTTATATCGAACGTTAGTTATATATTAAAACAATAAATAGTTTATGGCAATAGTTATTTTTTGCACGCTTAGATACATGATACCAAGACGGGGCGTATTGCTACGTCTCTACATGGTGTCTGGATTGATGCCCATTTCTCGGAGTTTTTCGGCTAATTGTGCGGCTCTTTGTTCGGCAGTTTGAGCGCGTTGTTCGGCAGTTTTAGCTCGATTTTCGGCAGTTTGAGCGCGTTCGTCTCCTGTTAGTAAAACGGTACCATCTTGATGACACCAACGCAACCAGGAATCTTGCCTTGCTTCAAATTCTCCCGTCCATAAGGTTAAACCCAATCCAACTTGTTCTAACCAGGTTTCTGAAGTTTGGTAATAGCGCATTCCTCGTAATTCATAAATACGCAGGGTTTCTTCACTGATTTGATTTGTGGGGTCATATACAACATAATAACTTGCTCGCATATGTTCATAAATTTTGAGTTTTTCTCCTAATTCGTCACCAACCTTGTTAGAAACAATTTCAATTGCAACTTCAGGGGGTTTACCAAAACGCCAAATCATGTAACAACGGTTGTGTTTTTCCCACCAGTTTTCTGGGACTTGAGCATTTAAGCTCAGGAAAACGTCGGGTACTATAGCTGGTTTTAGGTCTGTGTAGTAAACACCGACATTTGCAGCAGCAAGAAAAGTTTGGTTTTGTAAAGAACTGTAAAGAGAACCAACTAAAAGACGCTGTTGTTTTTCAGATGCAAAATTATCCACGGGTATATCATTTTCAGTGACTAATTGATTGGCATCTGGGATGTAGAAGCCATCATCAGTATCAATTAAAGTTTGTTTGACCATAATGATTATCTACTAATTTGGGTTCATATATTTACCTACTTTAACGTAAATTCGATGGTGAATTCGGTGGGGGAAGAAGTCAGGTTTTTATGAGTGTTTTCTGTTGTGATGGATATTTTTCCTCAAAACCCGACTTCTGTGATGGTGGGGGAAGAAGTCGGGTTTTTGCAATCAATATTCCTAACACCACAACATACTCAAAAAACCCGACTTCTGTGTAGATTTTGAATCAATATTCCTCACATTGCAAAATCTTCCAAAAAACCCGACTTCTGTAATTGTTTTTATAAGAAAACACCTGTAACAATAAGAGTAAGACTGATAAATACAACCATTGCATCCCACACCGACGATAAACCATGCTTACTCAAGAAAAATCTCAACAACGCAACTGGAAACCAATAATCAAAGAATTTGAAGCCGTTTTAGGTAAAAAAGGCGTAATACAACGTCGTGAGGAACTAATTACCTACGAATGTGATGGTTTAGCGAGCTACCGTCAACGTCCGGATTTAGCGGTTTTGCCCAAAACTACAGAACAAGTTGCTGAAGTGGTAAAAATATGCAATAAATACTCAGTTCCTTTTCTGGCTAGGGGTTCGGGTACTGGTTTATCTGGCGGTGCTTTACCCACAGTTGGATGCGTGTTAATAGTAACTTCATTAATGCGGCAAATACTAAGCGTTGATTTAGAGAATCAGCGGGTTGTGGTGCAGCCTGGAGTAATTAATAATTGGGTGACACAAACGGTTAGTGGTGCTGGTTTTTACTACGCTCCCGACCCTTCGAGCCAGATTATTTGTTCCATTGGTGGTAACGTTGCGGAAAATTCCGGTGGGGTGCATTGTTTAAAGTACGGTGTGACTACTAACCACGTTTTAGGGTTAAAAGTTGTCACTGCTAACGGTGATATTGTCGATTTAGGCGGACAAATCCCAGAAATGCCCGGTTATGATTTAACGGGTATATTTGTCGGTTCTGAAGGTACTCTGGGAATTGCCACGGAAATAACTTTGCGAATTCTTAAAAGTGCGGAATCGATTTGCGTCTTATTGGCAGATTTTACCAGTGTAGAAGCAGCAGGAGCAGCAGTTTCCGATATTATCAGTGCGGGGATTATTCCTGGTGGTATGGAAATGATGGATAACATGAGTATTAATGCAGTAGAAGATGTAACTGCAATGAATTGTTATCCCCGCGATGCTGTGGCGATTTTGTTAGTTGAAATTGATGGTTTAGATGTAGAAGTTAAAGCGAATAAACAGCGAGTTATTGATATTTGTAAACACAATGGTGCGCGTAATATAACTTCTGCAAATGACCCCGAAACACGTTTGAAATTGTGGAAAGGAAGAAAAGCAGCGTTTGCGGCTGCGGGACATTTAAGTCCAGATTATTACGTACAGGATGGGGTAATTCCTCGGACTCAATTACCTTATGTATTACAAGAGATTGAAAATTTAAGTGAAAAATACGGTTATAAAATTGCCAATGTATTTCATGCTGGTGATGGTAATTTACATCCGTTGATTCTATTTGATAATTCGATTCCTGGTGAATTAGAAAAAGTTGAAGAAGTCGGTGGAGAAATTCTCAAGTTGTGTGTCAAAGTTGGCGGTAGTATTTCCGGAGAACACGGTATTGGTGCAGATAAAAAATGTTATATGCCAGATATGTTTTCACCTGCCGATTTAGAAACGATGCAGTGGGTTAAACAAGTCTTTAACAGTAAAGGATTAGCCAATCCAGAAAAGATTTTTCCCACTCCCCGCACCTGTGGTGAAGCCGCAAGAGCAGTGAGTGAGAAAAACTTTAAGAACGTGGAGAGGTTTTAAGGAAGGAGATAAGGGGACAGTTGACAGTTGACAGTTGACAGTTGACAGTTGATGGTTTAACTCCTCACTCCTCACTCCTCACTCCTAACTCCGGTGGTACTAACTCCTCACTCCGGTGGTACTAACCTTTAATTAACTTCCACTAATTGAATATCAAAAGTTAATTGTTGTCCTGCTAGGGGATGATTCGCGTCAAGGGTGACTTTAGAATCCGAAACATCTGTAACGATAACAGGAATTACTTGACCGTCGTTTTGAGAAATTTGTAGCTGCTGACCAATTTCTACTGATAAGTCTGTAGGTATTTGCTCTTTCTCAACTGTGATTACCAGTTCTTCGCGCTGAGGGCCGTAAGCTTGAGAGGGAGGAATGGTTGCAGTTTTTGACTCTCCCGGAGTCATCCCAATTATCGCTTCTTCAAAACCCGGAATCACATTTCCTGAACCAAGGGAGAACTGCAAAGGTTCCCGTTCGATGGAGGAATCAAAAACTGTGCCATCGTCCAATTTGCCTGTGTAGTGAACTTTGACGTTGTTACCAGCTTTGGCTTGTGTCATGTGTGATTGTCCTTTAATACTGTCTTATGCAAATCATACTGTACTGAAAAAATCGCTTTTATCCGTTTGATTCGTTTTTTTGGCGATACAGATAATTTACTAACTATACTAGCTATTCTTATCCCGTTAGAGATGATTACTCAATTGTGGGAGAAGATAATACTGTTGCGATCGCCAAGCAGTTTCAAAATCCTATTTGATCATTTTGTCGATCCATAACATATTTCAATACTCAATACGTTATGAATAAGCGCCAACCGTAATAAATTAAAGATTGACGCTGATATTTTTATGTTCCAGGTATTTATACTGACTGAACTCGTTTAAAACTTCAAGATTATTCAAGATCATTAAAGCCCCTGACCCAGAAAATATATATTTATGTAACCGTTTGTTTAGATTTTCATCAAAGAAGAAATATATTGTAATATTTAATCTTTTCTTTAGATTTAAGGTTTAATATTTTCTTAAGATGATTCAACTAGCCTGCGTGACTTTTCACCTTCCGGTTTATAACTGGGGTTATTTAAAAATCAAATGTCGGTTAGAGAGAAAGATTGAATATTTAATTTAGATTTGGGATTACAAAGCTATGTTAGGACTCAAAGAAAGAGCGGTTACGATGCGTCATGTATGGTCGGTAATTGAAGAAACCGAAACCAAGACTCTGTTAAATTTAAATGATGCAGACCTTTTAAAACAGTTACTCAACCAATTAGAAACCAAAAATCTACTTACTGGAGAGCAAATTAGCGCAATGGGTGCCTATATTAGTTCGCGAGTGCCGTTGATTCGCGATTTAGCTCATTCACGTATGGTATGTAACTTGTAATTAAAGTAGATTTATAGATTTATATAGATTTGCTGTGTTAAAAAATTATGTTTTAAATGATGCCAGTGCAGGTATCAGATATTGTGTCAAAGTAAAAGCATCTACTCCTAATTCGGTGCGCTCAAGAGCTGCTAAAATCCCTGCTTGAGCGTGCCACCATGCAGCGGTTGCCACCATTTTTTCTAAATCTAAGTTTCGTGAAACAGCTTGCGCCATTAATCCACCGAGTAATCCAGTCAACACATCACCACTACCTCCACGAGCTAAAGCCGGGGTACTTTGAGGATTAATCCAAACACAACCGTGGGGATTTGCGATCGCAGTTTTAGAACCTTTCAATAGTACTATTGCACCAGATTGTTTTGCGGCTTCAAGAACAGCAGAAACTCTATTTTGATTAACATCGGGAATATCGGGGAATAACCGCTTAAATTCGCCGGGATGAGGAGTAAGTATAGTTGATGCTTGGCGTTTTTGTAAGGTTTGTAAAGTTCCCATTTGGGCGAGAATATTTAAACCATCAGCATCTAAGAGTAAAGGTTTAGGATTATCTAATATAGATTGTAAAATAGAAACTGCATCTAAGGTGATACCCGGACCGCAAGCGATAGCATCAAAAGTATTTAAATCGGTATTTTCAGGTAATTTTAATTGAGAAATAGCTCCGGTTTCAGTTTCCGGACAACCGATAATTAAAGCTTCAGGTAAATGTGACACCATTGTAGCTACAAGGGATTGCGGTACAGCGATAGAAAGCATCCCTACACCAGAACCCCGCGCTCCCAAAGCAGTTAAAATTGCACCACCCCCATAGCGACGAGAACCGCAAACAAGCAGTAAATGACCTTCTTTGTATTTGTGGGTTACTTGGGGACGAGGTAAAGGAAAATTTGCCAGGGCGATGGCACTAGTAATGCGTTTGATATTGGGAGATTCTCCAAGTACAGCTTGCACATCAGTATATTGAATATCAAAGTCGATTAATTCAGCATTCCCGACATATTCTAAAGCTTGGTCTTGTAATAATCCAAGCTTCCACAAACCCAGACAGAAAGTGTAAGTAGCGCGAACAGCAATTCCCAGAACTCTTCCCGTATCTGTATGTAAACCAGAAGGTACATCGATGCTAAAGACTGGCTTATGCCATTGATTTAGCTGATTAATAGCACTTGCGATCGGTTCTGTAATATCCCTTTCCAAGCCGAAGCCGAACAAACCATCAATCAAAAAATCGCAATCTTGCAGCTTTTCAACGGAATCATCACAAGAAATACCCAAACTGCGGACATACTGTAAATGTTGTGCAGTTAATTCCTTAAGCTTAGAAATAGGACAATAAACCCTAACTTCATAACCACGAAAATGTAATTCGCGAGCCACAACTAAAGCATCACCACCATTATGACCTGGACCTGCGAGGATTCCTACAGAGGGGCAAGGGGATGGGGGGACAAGAAGATGGGGAGAATAAATACTTCCATTGTCTCCTTGTTTGAGAATTTCTTCTGATTCGATGAGTAATAAGTTGCTGCGACTTTTTTCCATTAAAGCAGCTACAGGCTATTC
>JAAUSO010000141.1 GCA_012033205.1 Richelia sp. SL_2_1
AACCTCGCCAATGCAACTTGTTATATAAGGTTTACTTATGAACTAGTTAGATAAGTGTTACTTATGAACTAGTTATACTTGCGTTGAACAGGTTACACGAACTAGTTATACTTGCGTTGAACAGGTTACACGAACTAGTTATACTTGCGTTGAACAGGTTAAATTACCGCTAAAACTAGTTATATCTGCAATGAACAGGTTAAATATCCGCGTGTCTGCGTTCAAAACCATCTTTTAAACTCGTTCGTCTTAAGTTGAACTAGTTAGTTAACTACGTTATCGATTAGTTTTACTTAACCCGTTCGTCATTTTATATTTTGAACTAGTTATAAATAAATCTAATCGGTTCATTAGTTCGATAATCTCGAACAATACCCAGACCGCAAAATCCCGCAACTCGATTTTCAACTCAAAAAAAATTCCCGGAAATTTTGGGCGCTCGCGTCTCAACTTTCCCCAAAATAAATTACTACGTGTGCGTACTATTCAACTACAACGTATTTCAGAAACTACAAATCTCAGACCGCAAAACTCCGCAAGTGTATTTTCAACTCAAAAACTTTTCAGTCAAACTGGTGAAAACTTCACTCACAAAATCCGAGGGGTATCAAAATAATTTTGCTCCACACATCCATTCTCCGACCTCTAGCGCGTCCGTCAGCGAACGAAATATATTAGCTTGCTAGATAATGCATTTGAGAGATATTTTATGATGGTGAGCGTTGTGAAGTTGTAGTACGATATCGTGTAAACTCGAAAAATATACTACAAAATTGCGTGACGCAATTTCTCTAACCCCTTATTAAGGCGTTTTTGCGTCAAGAAAAAATTTTTTCCGCTGTTTGCAATGCTTTCAGCCTACAAAATTTGTGCCAAGGGTATCGCTGAAACCCTTAAAAACGGTACTGGTATAAAAAGTTTGGCACAAAAATTAGCCCTTTTTTTGTCGCAATAGCAAGCGTTTTTTGTGTCTTATTGAGAATTACCGTATTACAAACCTTATTGAGAACGCTGTAATGGACTTTTTACTTTTTTTGCTGATTTCAAAAAGTTTAAAATCGCTGAAATGTTGATTGTTCCGTTGCTATACGTAGAAAAAGTCATTTCAATAAGCTCTGTTATTGAGAATAAACAATCGCTGAAACTACCATATATCGACAATTCTCAATAATAAAATGTAAATCAATTTTTCAAACCTTGATTTTTTTATACCAAAATTACAGACTTATCAATTTTTCTTGATTGTTTCGCTATTTCGGCGTGAGTCTGACAGTCATAAGTCAAAACTTTGCGATCGCACACTTTTCTGATATTTTGCTTATCAATCGCTTTCCTTGAGATTGAAAGGAAATACACCCGAACACCAAAAACCCCACGCTCGCGGGGAACGTAGGGGCTAATGGGGAGATGTGGGGATGTTTTGGGATGTTGGGTTTACTTTAATAATTTTGGGGATAATCCTGCTTCATAGTATTTTTTCTTTTCCATGAACTCAACTAAAAGATAATTCACCAAAGTACTCATACTTTTAATCTTTTCATCTTCTATATATTTTTCGCAGGCTAGCTTTAACGCTTCAGATTCTAACTGTACTGATATACGCGGACGGTTTGTAGGCATTTTTAATAATATTTACTTTAACTAAGTTAACTCTAACTTAGGTACAGCAATACATACAACACTTTTACAGCATTTTTTAGTGAGAAAGATTTAATAAGTACAGCAAAAGTGTTGACAAAATACAGCACTTTAGTTATATTAAAAGTGTGGTCAAACAGCCCACATCTGACCCCATTAAAAAGGCAAAACGCAGCAATATCAATAAGTCTAGCGTTTATTCCCTTACAAAATTTTGGTGTCAATTTTTAACCGACTGAACCAAAGCTTAATTAAATAGTTGCTCGCAAGCACACAACTCAAACTACTTGCAAGCTTACGCGAAAAGCTTTAACCCAGTAACGCTACCTTACATCCTTATGTGAGTGTGATGCCTGTGGATAATCGCTGTTAACCAATTGGTTATCAACAGGTTTTCACCTGTTATTAACTTAATTAAAAAGGAAACTAGCATGGCTATTTTGCAAAAAATCTATCTTTTCGATGGGATTGCTAAAGTGTTTGTAAATTTAGAAAACGGACTAATCACTTCCGGAATTATCGAATCTTTAAACAATCAAAAAAGAAGTGAATTTGATTCGACAAATTATGAAAATAATGAAGATTTGATATCCAATTTACTTTGGGTATTCACCGAAGAATTTACACCAAAACCACCACAAGATAATGAAAAGCTTATTCAACAGTGGAACGACGCATGGGATTCTGAGATGATACCTTTTGTGGATAAAATCACTCAAGATTTATTTGGTCTAGATGCATCAGAAATTTTTTAAGAGTCAAACTTTGGGAATTAAACAATCCCAAAGTACAAAAACAACTGCAAATAAAACTTTAAACATCATGGATGCTCAAAACAAATTACGAATACGACGTAATATAGCTGAAAAAATCAAGTTTATTGCTAAAAGAAAACGTAAAACTTCTACAGATTTGATTCATTCTATCTTAGAAAATTTCGCTGACGAATACATCGAAAAATATCTTACTAAGGATAACGACAATGCTAGATAGATTTATCTTTTTCTATTTACTTCTGGAAATGAGTCAGATTTCCAGATTGAATATTCCGACCAATAAACTTTAGGAGAAGAAACAATGAGACTTAGTATTACTTCAAAAGCAAATCAGAAATTCATTCGAGATTTAGCTAAACGATGGAATATGACTGATAAAGAAGCACTGCAATATTTGCTTAATCAAACAAGATTAAACGGATTCTCAAATACTTTCCATAATAAAGACTTTGACACTTCTGAATTACCAGAAGTTCAACCACCACAAAGTTTTTATCAAGAGTTAGCGAGTGAGGAATTTGTAAGTGATGACCCTTTAATCAGTCGGTTGATTGCTTCCGGCTTGGAGAGTTTTTAATGAAATTATTTCTAACCATCAATCTGATTTTGCTAATTCAATTACCATCAATAACCGAGCATCGTGGTGCTGGTAGGCGGGACGAACAACCAATATCAAGGAGTAAAAAATGATTAAAGCTTACTTATACTTTCAAGATGACGTATTAAATATAGGTAGCTGTAAAGATGGTTTATCTATAAAAGATTACATTCTAGGTAATAGCAACCAAGATGATAACTTATATATCCAACTGCACCAAATACCAACAATAGGAGAGTGTATTTATATTGCTTCATCACCAATAGAGTTAGAGATTGTTGATATTTATCATTGTGTAAATCTTCCATTCGATTGGAATCATAACGCGCCTTGTAATCACGTTGTAAAACTTTTGTGCAAAGCTACTAAATTGTCAGATTGGAAACGCATTTAATAATTGAACATCTGGAAAGTTTACACGCCTACCAGATGTCGATACCCCAAAAAAGTAGAAACCAATTAGGAGTTAAATCAATTATCTCATGGCAGCAAGAAAAAAAGTAGGTGGATTAACAGACTCTAAGCGGGTAAAAAAAGAAAAAGAAAACTCCGCTGGTAGTAGAGCCAGAAAAGTAGCTGAGAGTGCGGGAACAGTATTAAAAGAAGCCGCTGTTGGTATTGGTAAAACCGCTGTTAGTGGCGCTACACAAGCTGTAAATAGCGTGAGTAATTCAATTACAACAGGTGCATCACAGGTTAGACAAGCTACCACTAACGGGATACAAGCTAGAAATGCAATAACCGGAGAACAAGGGTATACCGGACAATACGCATCTGGACAAATGACTAGAAATACAGATGTTTACGGGGGTTTAGCATTTCCTGAGCAAGACTTTAACGGAATGATACCCAGTGATTTACTTAATCCTTCTATTGAACTGCAAGCAACTGAAGAACAATTAACTCAAGGATTATCAGTTTACGCTGGTGCAACTCGCGCACAACAGTTGTTACAAGCCGGATTCAAATATCTAGGTGAAATAGGAAAAACTAAGCAACTTTACCATAAAGCTGAACAATCGATTATTAAGGCATCAACAGAAGGTGTAAAAGTTCAGCAAGAGTTAATCAATTACGATATCGAAAATATCAAGGTTGACCAAAAATTAGAGCGTCGCGAGCAAGAGAATGAAAAGTTAAAGCAAGAACAAATTAAGACGCTTGGAGCTAGAAACGAAACCGACCAATTGAGACTAAAAATAGAAGCTAATGAATTAAAGCGAGATGCTGAAATTCAAAATATCAATGCTCAAACACAGAACATTATTCAGAAATACTTAAAAGATTCTATTCACCAAGGAATCTAAAATTTAGGGCGCATCTACTTTTCTTATAAACATTAATTAACTGGTAAAAATAATGAACTTCAATCAATTACGCAACAAACTTTTTATTGCTTCAGTTTCACTGGGTTTAGCTTCTACAGTCGGTGTGTTTATTGGTAATGACAAGCTTAAAACATTGAGTTTTTCTGGTATAGGTGCGGGAATAGCTAGTGTAATTACTCTTGAAATTATCGCAGGTATTACTACAAAAGAGAATGAAAATATTAAAAAACTCTCTTTAGAAGATATTAAACACAAGGATAAAGTTATTCGAGATAACGAAAAAACAATTGTTAACTTAGAATCCACTATTAAAATTAAGTTACAAGATATCGAAAAACAGTATCAATACTTGAGTAATTTAGAATCTATCATTCAAAATCAAGAGTCATTGATAAATACTAAGAATTCAGAATTGATTGAAGCGTCTACTGCACTTGGAGATTTAAAAGGGAAGTTACAAAATATTGGTGAGTTTAACGCTTCCGAGTCTCATCGAATTGTTCGCAAAACTTATGATAGGCAAGTAAAGAAAGTTAGGTGCGTTATAGATGCAATGATTCGCAATCACTCAGACTATCAAGAATACTTTCAAAGTATTTTAGATGAATTTGAATCATATAAAATCAAATTTCTTAAAAAGATTGCAGAATATGAAGCTATAGATACTTTTGATGATTTGCTAGATGTTGGTTTAGAACTTCAAGAAATGATTATTGATAAATCATTTGAATTAAGGTCAAAAGCTCAACAAATCCTTATTAAGAATTTCGGAGATATCTTAGATGATTCTGTACCTGTTGATGAACTCGAAGAAATCATAAATTCTCTAACTGGACAAGCTAAAGAAAAAATTGAATTAGTAGAAGCTAATTTAGAAGCTGACAAACGCGCTATTGCTTCTGAGTGGGTGGTTTCTAATAAACAAATTATTCATGATTATCAAACTAATTACACAGATGTTTTGAATAATGCTAAAGAAGCTGTAAACCGGATAGATACCTTGGAGAAAGAGTTAGCAGAATTAAGAAAACCTTTACAACTTTTTGGGGATAGTACTTATGCCCGCGCTGCTAATTCTATTAGTGGTTGGTATTACTCAAAATATCAGTATTTATTAGATGCCATTAACTGGGATGAAATTGAAACAGGTTTCAAAATTTTATTCTCAATTCGGCGTAATCCCGGTTTAACAGAAAAAGAGTTATACACGGATAATTCCCGCGAACAGTTAGCAGCTTTCACAAATGCTTTACACGGAACTCTACCAGAATTTGAGTTTAATCGGCAGAATTCAACTGTTACTTTGACCGTTCAGTTACGCCGAGTTACTAAAACTTCGATTGAAAAACTAGAAACAGATATCTGTAAAATCTGGGTTCCCGCAAGTAAGTTTGAATCTTACGTTAAAAAGTTTGAAAGAGTCAGAATTACCGCTGGGTCTACAGGTGGTAAGTCACCAACAGCCAAAAATCTAGCGTTAGCAATTATGAAAACTCGTTCGGGTAATGGGGAGATTAAACTTTTTGACCCACAGCACGGAAGTAAAAAAGATTTCTGGAATATGCCCAAAGCGGGAACTAGTCACGCTGACAACTTGACCGGATTAAAAGAAGTTTGTGACTTGATTGAATCTCGCAAAAATTCCGACTCGCACCGATTCAAACTTTATATTTTTGATGAAATAGACAATACAGTTTCTAAACTTGGTAAACAATCATCAGAATTTAGGGAATTATTGAAAGTTGCCAGTAAGGAAGGAAGTCACAGCGATATCGGAGTAATCTTTATTGGTCAGAGTGCTGACGCTAACGAAATTCCCGGCATGACTCACTCTAACTGGAATAATTTAGTGCAACTGCATATCGGAAGTAATGCCGGAATAGCAATCGATAAGATTACAACGATTACCACTGAAGATAAAACTAGATTATTAGAGCAGTATCGAAAAATTCAAGAGTACTGCGATCGGAAAAATAACGATTTGGGATTGGACATTTACACCGACCCTAGCGCTTATAGGTTTGCTTTGGTGGTTCCTTTAACCGGACTGCCTAAATTTATTCAACTTCCGGATTTTGACAGTTACGATTATGCCGATGTGATGCAAAAGCAATCAGAAAATAAATCAAAACCCGAAGTAGAAAATCCTACAGTGTATACATCGGATGAAAATTCAGTACCTAAATGTCCGCATTGTTACAGTGTAAATTTAAAGGGTAATGGTAACGGTCGAAAGAAATGTAAAGACTGCAATAAAACTTTTGCCGATTCTAAAGTTATTTACTAACAATAACCTTGTAAAAAATAGGGGATAGCCACAAAAACGCAGCTACCCCCTAAAGGTAAATTGTGGCTGATTTTGTGGCTTAATTGTGGCTAGCTGAAACCCTTACTAAGAGTCAATTTTACTCGTTATTTCGACAGTATGTGTGGCTCTACAAATTCTAGCATTATGTTAATGTGGCTGCTAAAACACACAAAAACCACACCAGCAACACTGTTTTTAATTAGATTTCAAACTATTAGGAAATACTCTAAATAATCTTATACGGATTATAGAGTAGCTATCGACACTAACGCTTACTTGTATACACTACTCTGAATTAAGGAATAAATAAAATGAATTCATTAAACGGAACCGCGACCACAATCGAAACTGAAGTAACCGACACGACCGCACCAAAAACCAAGGTTAAGAAAGTCAGATTGCCAGAATTATTTATAGATGGTGGAAGTTCACACACCAAATACTACCTTGATAAAATCTCAGGCAGTTATCAGTCAGTTGCCCGCGAGTTTCCTAAAGGTTACGACTTACCCACGGGATACCTTGGAGTGTTCGCAATTGGTGAGAAAGGTTACGCAGTTGGCGACAGTGCTTTAAGTCTCAGTGGAGGAAAGTTACACGAGGGATACGCGGACGATAATAAAATCAAACTTCTACCTACCTGGATTATTGGCGCTCTCACTACTCACCCAAGTTTTTTATTCAAGTGGATGAAGAAAGTAAAAACGGGAACAGTTGAGATTACTATCAAACTTTCTCTGCTCTCCCTAAGCTCTCACCGTAAGAAAGAGATTGAGAAAGCAATCAAAGATATTACTTTCACATTTGATGAACGGGAATTCAAAATTAATATCAGTGAGTATGCCTTATATCCAGAGGGTTACGGCGCGGCGTGTGCGGCTAAAAAAGTTTTAAAGTCTAATGGTTGTAAGGATGCACGGTTCCATATTCTAGATTTGGGAGGTGGTACTTTAACGCATACGCCATACTCAAACCTAAACGGAGTTCCCCGCGCTAGCAATCAGAATTCGGTTTCGGGTGCTGGTGTAATGAGTATCACTGAGTTTTTCGCAAAAGAAAGCGCTAAGGGTGATACTGGCGGGAATATCTACCACTTCTCAAGACTAAAGGAAGCTTTGGAAACATCCCATATAGTAGATGACCAATACAGCGCGAATATTATTTTAGGCGATACCGAACGAGATTTAGGTGATAGGTTGCAATCTGGTTTGGAATCTTGGGCTAGAGAGATTATTGGTGTTCGGGAACTGTTACGAGATATCAAGCAATTAATCCGTAAGGGGGAACGGGTTTTTCTCACTGGGGGTGGTTTTAAGGTGGAAGCGGTACGGCATTTTGTACTTAGCTACCTTGGTAACTCCGAGTTAGTAACCGTGCTGGATAACCCGCAAGACGTAAATATCACGGGGATTAAATCTTGACTAAAGACACCTCGTTCTGAGAGACAGTACATCATTCCCGAAGAAAATTATACCGAGTTAGCCGAGATAGCTGCACAACAAAGTATTACTCTTTGGGAATTGATGGCTAGATTGTCAGAAAATTGTATTAAAGAAAATTCACATCTTTTACAAGTGAGGGGTAGATTGTGAAAATATCAGAATTACAAGAAGTAGCAAATTTTTACGGATTTGATGTAAACGATATCTCCGACCGCATTGGATACCAAAATCGTAAAGGAAAAACTTACGGCATTTTTGATAGGCGGGATGGGCGATTAGTGGCGAGTTATGCAGCAGCAAATCCAAAGCTTAAAGAGTTTTTCGATAGGTTTAATCTAAGTTAATCGTCACCGCGCAGCATACGTAATCATTCTTATTTCTGTAGTATTCACTCAACTTGTTCAATGTGACAGTTGAACTATTTTAGATAAGGTGTCACATTTAACTTGTTCATCAAGTGTTTAACTAGTTATATTGTGTATATACCGAACAGGACAAATAAATGATTACTAAAGAAGATATTGAAAAAGCATCAAGAGACAAACTACGCGAATATGCTAAACAGCTTGAAATCAAAGGATATTACCGAAAAACTAAGGTAGAATTAACAGCTATTATCTTAGAAAAAATCAATATATCAGAAGTATCGGAAGATGAGGGGATTAATCCAGCGGTAAAATGGGCTGCACAAGTTTTACAGATGGGTGAAATAGAAGATATTGAAAAAGCTTGTGAGGAATTGACCGAAAAATTAAAGCTTAACGAGATGATGCCAAAATCTCGAAAAAATAAAACCAGACCTTACACAAATCCTTTCAAATCTTTAAAACCAACTTCAGAAACCGAACAGCTATTTTACCAGTACCAAGCTGAGGGTAAAGCTACCCCCGTTTTTCGCCATATAGTTTTTAGACTTTTAGGACTCGATGATTATGTAACAGAGAATGAAAAACTCAGAGAATCAAGAAAACAAAAAACAACCACATCCCAACAAATTGTAGACGTGTTCGATGAGGAAGATAAAGTATTTTCTGTAGAAAGGTATATTTCAACTTTAAGAACTTTAATTAATTCTAGTGATATCTGGGAATTAGCTACAGGATTAATTGCGGCTAGTGGTCGTAGACCTATTGAAATTCTTCACACAGGTAATTTTGAATTAATTGAAAAATCTCCGAACTATCTTGTAAATCCCGAATACGCTGTTAGATTTACTGGACAAGCTAAAAAGCAAGGTGAGAAACCTGTAATGTTCATCAGCTTGTTAATCCCTACAATCGAATTTATTGAAGCGTTTAAAAAATTTAGAACAAGTAAAGAGTATACAGAGTTAAATAATCTCGCAGTAAATCTTGAAAAATCACAGTATTCTTATCAAGAAATAAACAAAAAAATTGATGCTAAATATGGGAATAAACTCCGTAGGATTGTAGAAGATTATTATGATTTTATGCCTAAGATTGATGAGGATAATGCTAAAAATATTTCGCTTAGAGCATCTTATTCAAAGCTTGTAACTTTAAGAGACATGGGAGATAAAAATTCTAAATCTCAACTCCGATACACGGGTTATATGCTAGGTCATTTGACTCCCATTATTCATGAGGATGGAAGTTACAGACACGACACCAAAAAAGAACAGCGACTTTCATCAACTTTACTTTATGGGGATTATGAACCCGACACTACAAACATCCCATTTCTAAAAAATATTATCAATTTTCAAACAGAAACAATCAAACAAACTGAGGTAGAAGATATGGTTATCATTGCAGAATTAAAAGCGAAAATTGAATTGTTGGAAAAACAGTTAGCTGATAAGGATGAGGAATTAAAAGTTTTTAAATCTAAACTAGAATATCGTAAATTAGATTTACCGGATGTAGAAGTTATGGATAATCAAATGTTATTCAGAAGTCGTAAAACAGGTAGTGGTGAGGAAAAATTAAACAGGGTGTGGGAAGCGATAACAGCCTTTAACGATAACGCTACAGAGTTTAAAATTAACCCTACAAATCCTATTCTTAGACAGCTTACAGGTGTTAATGGACAAGTTGTTAAAAAATGGATTGACGAACATAAAGTCATGTATGACGACCACATTAACAAACACGGTTTTGACTCTTATTATAACAATCGGTACCGCAATAAAACTGATATGAATGTTGACACGATAATAGCAACTATTGAAAAAGATTATTAGATATTACTCGACAGTAATATTTATATAGGGCAAAATAAACTCTATTTTGTCCTAAATTAAAAAATGCAAAATAAATTTCTTATTAAGCTAAAGTCACAGCGTAACTTTAGGTCTATTTCAAGATAGTAAATTTTCTGGGTATTCCTCTGATGGAAAAAGCTTCCCCCAAACAGATTTTACTTTTTCTTCCCTATCATCCTCATCAGAAACCACCATACTTACAGCGTCTTGCAATTGTGCGTAAGATGCAATCCTATCTACTTTGGCTTGTGTTTCTCGCTGTAATTTATCTTCTAAAGTATAGTTAGCTCCGCTTTTTAGAAGAATATCAAAAATAGTTTGAATAGCTTGAATTCTGTATTTTGTAGGCGTACTTTCATCTCTGGAGATATCAATTAAAATATCTACACCCTCACTTGCAAATGTAACTGCTTTTGACAAAACACCTCTAAAAACAATGCCTATTGCATCATTCAAAGTGTCACGAAAAGGCTGTTTTTGAAACCAGTGTTGTAGTGTTCTGTCCGAGATTTTTAAAGTTGACAAAATCTCTTTTTTACTGTACCCAGCGGCAAACAAACAAATAGCTTTATAATAATTTAATTGGTTAACTTTATCGATATTAATAATTGGAGAATCCGACATGACGAATGATTTAGAAAATAAACAAGAAATATTCTTCCAATTGTATCAAAGGAGTCGAGGTGATTTACAAGATTCTCTTTATCAATGCAGTTGCAATCCGATGCATTGGAAAATATGGATGGAAGATGATGTGTTTGCTCAAAAATTTAATCGAATTCGTAGCAAAATAATTCAAGAATTAGACCAGGAAAACAGACTTATTGCTATTAGAAAAGTACACGAATTACTTAATAAAAGATACGAAGAAACTACCGAAATAACCAGAGTTACAACTAGTAATAAAAACGGTAAGTTTACAATAAAAACAAATACAAAAACTATTAAAAAACAGGTATCGCCTATTAATATCTTAAGAGAATTTAAGGGTGAAACTTTTGAAAAATCACTACAAAATTTATTAGATTGTGGGGTGATAAATAATTCAACCTCCAGAAAAATTTTATCGACTGTGAAACAATATCAAAAAGCGTTAAAAGCTTGTTTTGGGGAAGATGAAGGTAGTGGAATGGATGATGAGAAAGCTATCGCGCTTGTAAAACAAGCTTTGCTAGGGAAAGGTGAGGAGATAAATTGAATGATGTTGAATACAATTGAAAAGTTGGTTATAGGCGATATTGCAGGGAAATATACTGTGGGAATGTGTTATTTAAAAAGTGTTGAATTCGGTATTAAAAATGAAATTTCTAAAAATTCAAGAGATTTATTTAAACCTTACGGCGAGTTGTTAGTTTCATTATTAGAACTTTGTAAAGACTGTCATTTTTATGAAGATTTTTACAAAGATAGTAATTTTAAAAATGGTTTTCACTGGTTTAAAGAATGTCTCAAGGAACTAATGTTTTTGGAATATCGTATTGGATACACAAAGAATAATATGTGGTCACACTGGGAAAAAATTTTAAGACAGTTAAAAGTCGAAAAAAATTATCCTAATCAATTTGAATCTACTGCTTTTAATAATCCGTTTGCAGAATACGGAAGTCCTGCGCTAAGTTTGTTAATAGAACAATCTTTGTATATGTGTAAAAATCCTCGGTTTAAGGAAAAAAAGTGGAACCATTCATTAAAAGTATAGAAAAGATAGTCAAATTACTCACATCATCAAATAAAAAACTAATTCGTGTAAAACTTGAAAATGATAAAGTATATTCTTCTCCTCATGGTGGAAGAAATAGGAATACAGAAATAAATACCTCTCTAGAAATAGAGCAGATATTAAATTATTATTTGTAATTTATTTGACTCAGTACGCTACGCGCTTTATACATCAACTGTTGTAGCACTTTTATAAATAGTTGTTTTTCTACGTGTATCGATTCCGTATATTTCATATCTTTATAGCTTAAATTGAAAAAGCGAGCGAAGAAACAAAACGCTATGATTGTTTCCCTCGCTTTTTTCAATTTGTCATTTTTCTGATTTAATCATGAATCAAACTATACCATCAACAGCTACCGATTCTGAAAGATGTCCGCGTTGCGATAGCAGCAATTTAATCCGGCAAACAGGTGAGGATGAACCGACTTGTCACTACGGACGCTTGAAATGTAAAGACTGTGGACGCTTTATTACGTGGCTGCGTGACCCTACAGCGACTCTCTCACATATGAATCGCAAATCAACTATTGATGTGTGGTTTGCAAATCCTGAAAAGTATCCGCGCAATGAATGGGAGTGTAGATTTTTATACGATATTTACGACAGGAGGGTGTTGACTCAAAAGCAACAGCGTCACTACGAGCGGATATACAAAAATTATCCTCAGTGGATGCAGTCGACACTGAGGATGTGGAATGTGCTGATTGTGGGGAGTGAGGTTATGCGGCAACGGGTTCGAGGGAGAACAAATCACCCGGTTCACACTCCAGTACCTCACAGAATTTTTGAAGTATTTCGTGACTGTATTGTTGCTTGTTACCACGTTCATATTTCTGGATTGTACTTAGAGATAATTCGCAAGCAACCGCTAATTGCATCTGCGATAATTCCCGACTCTCTCTTACTTCTTGTAATAAAAATTTCATAATAGTTTTCTGACTCATCTTTATTTAAGTATAACCTACACTTCTTAAGCGTATGATATGCAAGACTTATAGATTTTGTCAGTAGTATAACTAACTAAAATACAAATCAAACGCTTTTATTATGAAAGCTTACGAATTGTACGTTATATTAGAAGTGTGAGGGACAGACAAGCGAAGTAACCGGGATGGCAACGGTCAAAAACAAAAGCCAGTAAATCTGTGATTCACTGACCAAAAACAAACTAATCAAAGGATAACTCAATCATGGCACGTACAACTAAAACCACCAAAACCGCTAACACTCAAACCACCAAAACCAGAAAACCTATGCAACCTGAACAGCAGTTTAAAAGAGCGTTTACACCATTAACTAGTAAGAAAGACGGAACCGCACGATTAACGTTTGCCGGATACGTGCATGATATGGCTAAAAACACAGATAAACCATATTTTAGACTTGTATTCTCAGCAATGGATATCACCCGACAAAATCCAGCAAATATTGCTGTACTTTCAAGTTACCGATACTCAGAAACTAATCTATTAGGAAGATTTTTAAATCAATTAGGATGGGTAGCGCCGGAAGATGTGGAAACTGTAATCGATGAAGATGATGAGTTTGGTTACTCGGTTGAAACCGAATTAACTTCTATTTACGATTTTCTCGAATCGATTAAAGGATTAGTTTTTAAAGGCGATCTGATTAAAGGTGATAACAATCTTTATCGCTTAGAGGTTGAAACACTCGAACCGCTGTTGAGTAAAGACGGTAAACAATTAACCGATTACGATCCATCTGAAGGCTTGTCTCACGACCAAATTACGGTTGATGCTGATGTGCAAGGTGGAGACAATTAAATCAAATTAATCTGAAATTCTGAGTAAAGAAAAAGGTCACACATGAGTGTGACCCACATTTTTTAAACATATTAGTAAATATATTCGCTTTACTCACAATTTCCCAAAAGTTCACCACAAATAAAAGGGAAATCATAATGACTACGATTATTAAAAGTGTAGCAAATGTAGTTGAAAACTACAATACGGATGAAGATGATGAATTTGGGGATTGTGCTGTTACTCCTCAGATGTTACGAGAAAAAGCAGGTATAGAAGAGACTGAAACCGAAGATGATGAATTTGGGGATTGTGCCGTTACTCCTCAGATGCTACGAGAAAAAGCTAATATTACTGATACAGTCATAGAAAACGACTTTAGAATAGATGACAACTCTCCCAAACTATTCGCACCATTACCAGTAAATAATCAGTGGCATATTGATAGAGATGAAATGTTTTCTATTAATCGAATAAGAGAAGGTGAAAATATTCATTCTCCCTTTGTTGTAGATACAGAATACGATAGTTTTTTGCGTGAAATAGAGCAACGGAAAAGAACTAAATTAGTATTACAAGTTAAGGGAATTGATAAAGATTCAAAGTCAATCATCTTCGTTAATGAAAGTCTAAAAACGGTCATCAACTCACATAGAATAGGTCAAAAAACCAGACCATTTTACCCGTTAAAAACAGATTTTTTGCTGTTGATTATCTCAATAGATGTGGTATTGACGCTTGCATTAAACCAATAATTTCTAAAAATGAAACTATTAATAAACCAAGATATTTTGTAACTTGTATTGGACACTTTTTAACTGCTGAAATTAACTTTTTAGCTATGGGTGCGATTAAAGAAAATATCAAACAGTTACAGCGTAATACCGATGGTAGAAGGATAGAAACAGCGAGACGTATTCGTTGCGTTACACCTGTTAACGGTCAGGAATTAGATTATGTTGAATTAGACTTTTTTGTTGTAATTAACGGTGTGGAATACGTTTTATGTTTGCGCTTAGTTGATACGGGAGCAATACACGGTGTTGCAAGTTATAACGACTTTTGTAAAGCTTGCGGTTGGGAATTAAAATATAAAGATAATTTCACCAAGGAAGAAAAAAGCAAAATGTTTGAAATGTCCTTACGCCGTTGTGAAGACTTTGAAAACTACGCTTTAGGAGATTTAGAAGTTTATGAAGCGCTGGATTTATACAAGCAAAAATGGGAAGAAGTTTATCAGAAATTAGGATTAGAAGATTTTTACCAGACTCCTAAATTAACCATAGGTGGAAGTGTTAAGGATATTTTTAGCGCTGCATTAGCTAAAAAAGTTGGTATTTCTGGAGATAAATGGTTAAAAGAATTCAATCAGTTTGCTGACAAATATTTATATGAACAATCTGCTGGAAGTCTTAGACAATTTAGCCGTCATACTCGCGCTTTACTTGCCAAAGTAGAAGGTGGTAGATGTCGTAATAATCGCCCCACAGATATTTTTGTTGCTCGTAAAGTTAATGGTAAATACGATGCGGTACTGATAGATGATATTGATATTTCTGGCTGTTATGGAGAAGGTCAGAGGAACCAAGATTATTTTATTGGTAAACCAGAAATTTACGATTTTAAACTTAGCCCAAATAATGAATATTTGACGCTTAGACAATGGTTAGAATCCTACGATGTACACATTGAAAAATTGATTGTAGCTTGCGATAATCGCGACTATCAAGAATGGAAAAACCCTAATAATTGGGGTGAATTAGTTAATGGTGCATGGTATGGACGTTTCAGTTCTAATGGAAAATTGAAATACTCTCAAGACTTTTTTGCCAGTTGGTTTACTAATACTGGTAACGGTGTTGATGTGATGGCTAAATTCGTAAATCAAATGGTTTGTGATAGCGAACAACACGTTACAGACTGGGTAGACTTTGATGAAGAGGAAGGTAATCTAAAAATTTTCAATCGTGAAATACACAACGCGGTATTAACTCATGATGGGCTTGAATGGATTTTTACAATTGCTAGTAAACGTCAAAGGGAAGAACTTTTAGACAATACAATCATGTTATCTAGTGCAGTTTACCCACGTTCTCAACGTATTGATGGAGAACCAAAAGCCGCATTAAAACAACTTGATGATTTACACAATAACTGGAAATTTAAAAACACAATGGAACGTGTTGATAGGGGTGATGGTGTAAAATCTTGGAGACATCACGATAAGGAATGTCATGCATGGTTTGGAATTAATTTAGGAGAATTATTGATTGATAAATTGTTGATTGAAAGAAAAAAAGCGCAAAAAACATATGGATAAAAATCCCCGTTAGACGTTTTATTTAAGCTTTGTGTGAATACGCTTTACGGCGACATGGTTTCTAAATATTTTGTGACTGCTAATACGATTGTAGGAAATAATATTACAGCACGAGCAAGATTACTTTGTTGGTGTATGGAAAAAGGTTTACACGGATGGCAGTCTATTACGGATGGATGTAGTTTCGAGCTTACGGGTGTGATATTTCCCGGTAGAGATAGTGTTGATGGTGAGACAGTTAATCTACATCGAGACTCTAGTAAATTAAAAAGACGGAAAGTGAAACGCGGTAACTTAGGAAATGTTAAAGAGATTAAAGGTATAGCGGTTGAATTTGAAACTTGGGATGAAGAAAAGAAACAACCATTATCAACTAGTACTTTAGGATTAGAAATAACTCATCAAAATGGTGATGTTGAATCATTATTACCAATATTAAAACCGAATAAAGTCAATCCGAATTATCAAGATTTAGATAAAAATCCTGCGGCAATTTGGATAGATGAACAGGCAATGAAACACTTATCTAATATTTTCCCATTAGTAAGTATATTACACGAAGAAACAAAGAGTATTAAGGTAAATGATGATTCAACTGTAAGTTTTGAAAGTAGGAAAGGTCAATTTAGTTTTGAGACTAAAGACATTTTTGTAGAAGGTGGTTTTCATGGTAGCGCTAACTACATCCTTAAAAAACCACACGAAACACACGTTAAAGCTAGAGGTTATGAAACTAAAAGAAAACACACAAGTATTGAATGGGGCGATGGATGGAGAGATACACAATTAATTAAAAGTGATGAATATGGTGATAAAAATAATCCAGCCAAGGATTTAATGAATCAAATAATCACTAATCCTACCAATATTAAAAGACAAAAAGTAGCAATCAAACAAGGTATTTTAAAATCTGGAGATTACAGAAATTTAGCTGAAAAATATGAAAAAATAGGATTAGAAACTGGAGACACTATTTTAAAAGCTTTGTTGATGCAAGAATTTTCACTCAGTCAATTCACTTTCCAAACTTACGACCAATATCAAAAATGGTTTAAGTTAATCACTAAATACAAACAAGATTACAAACAGTCTTTAGAATCGTTTTTCCTGAATGATGATGAAACTTTAGATTTTGTAAGTATGACTAATACTGTGGATAAATTAATAGCTAATGGTATTGAAAACCCAATTCAAGAATTAGATGAACATAGAAATAAACATAGAGATGTTAATCTCTATCATCCAGCCTTTAACGTATTTTGTGAAGTGACAAAAAAACTAAACGGGTTTAATGAGGAATAAAAATGCTACAAACTTTTAATTGTGAACCAAATGATACGAATTTATACAGTCATAATTTCGTATATCCTGAATTCAAACCAGATGAATTTAATATTTACGAACCGCACACAATATTAGATTGGCAATGTTTCTTTTTCAGTTCAGAAGATGCGAAAAAAGCTGACAAGTTACCACTAAATGAAATAATTCGAGTGAATTTACACGCTAACGCTTTTGCAGAATATTTGAAAAAGAAAATAGATAAAAATTTAGTCGTTTTTTAAACCCTAACATCCCAAAACATCCCCACACTCTCCCCATTAACCCCTACGTTCCCGCCGAGCGTGGGGTTTTTGGTGTTCGGGTGTATTTCCTTTCAATCTCAAGGAAAGCAGATTGATTAAGCA